>JANPAM010000001.1:0-5395 GCA_031429915.1 Sphingomonadales bacterium
GCGACGTTTCCAGTTCAGATGATTGGAAACAACGCTGGTCACGTCCATCGGCAACCGATTGGTCGATGTCCGGTAAAGCAAATCAATAAGGCAATGCCCGCCCTGGCTGACCATGATCATTGCGCGCAGCTTCTTGCGTAAGTCGTGAATCCGCCAGTCGAGCCGGAATGCAGTCGCAACTGGCATGAACGCAGCTTCAAAGCTGTCAGTTGTCATTTCGGCAGGACATGAAATGGCGACCCGCATGAAGAAACGACCAGTGCTCCCGTCGCCATATTGCGAACTTTCGAAGATGTTGCAATTCTGGCTGGCAATCGAATTGGCCACCGCGGCCACGATGCCTTTTCGGTCTTCACATACTATTAAAAGAACAAAGTCGGCCTCAAATTGCATCGACAACCCCTCTTACCCCCATAATTAGAGATTGGGTAGCGCTCCCATTCGTCGCGAACCACCACAGCCTCAATATATTAGGTCTTCTAATCGCAATATGTAGATGATGTGATTGGTCGTGGAATTTATTTTACCAATCATGAAAATTTGGTCAGTTGCTTGCGGGGGACTCCAGTTTCAGTCTGCCTCACGGAGAATTGGGACCCTCGCAATGTCGAGGGATGGTTGAGGGGAAAAAAATTGAAAACATATTTGAAAGTTTCGACCGCGGCGTTTGTTCTAGCATCGTTTGGTGCTGGCGCTGTTCCAGCATTTGCCCAAGAGGCTGCTGAAGAAAATGACCGCGGCATCGCTGAGATCATCGTGACCGCAACGAGGCGCGAAGAGTCAGCAAATCGGGTGCCGCTGGCTGTAACCGCGTTGGGCGGTGATACGCTCAGCGACCTCAACATCACCAAATTCGATAAGCTGATTGAGTATCTTCCCAATGTCCGCGCGGCCTCGCGTGGTCCCGGCGCTTCCTCGATTTTCATTCGTGGCCTGTCAACTGACTCGCCAGGCCTCCAGATCGCTGGTACCGCAGGTGCTCAGCCAACCGTTGCGCTATACGTCAACGATGCGCCTGCTTCGCTTGTCGGACGTAACCTCGACCTCTACGCTGTCGATCTTCAACGAGTTGAAGTGTTGGCCGGGCCACAAGGCACTCTTTTCGGCGCGAGCGCGATGGGCGGAGCAGTTCGCTACATCACGAATAAACCGGATGCTTCCGGTTTCCACGCAGGTTTCAATGCCAGTTACGCGTTTACCAAAAAGGGTGAAGAAAGCGTAGCGGGTGACGCATTTATCAACATACCGATCATTCAAGACAAATTGGCTTTGCGCGCGGTTTTTTACACCGACCGTCAAGGTGGATATATCGACAATGTGGCCGGAACATTCCAAATGCCTTTCAATGGCAATGTTGGCGTTGCTGGTAAGCTGCCAACAGGCAACCCGTTGCTTGTGATGCGCGCAATCCAATCCTGTCAGGCGACCGCTACGACTGCAGTGCCGAATTGCACTGGCAGCCTTTACCGGGCACCGACGCGCCAGATCATCAACAACGATGCATTCGTTGAAAAGGATTACAACGACGCGACCTACCGCGGCGGTCGCGTTGCGCTGACATGGAATGTGAGCGATGACTGGTCAGTGGACCTGATGCACCTTCGTCAGGAGCTCGATACCGACGGCGTGTTCGACTTTGAACCAGATGTAGGCGATCTTAAGGTTACCAAG
This sequence comes from Sphingomonadales bacterium, assembly GCA_031429915.1. GTDB lineage: Bacteria > Pseudomonadota > Alphaproteobacteria > Sphingomonadales > Sphingomonadaceae > Sphingorhabdus_B. Next base: position 1,672 of record JANPAM010000001.1, read on the forward strand.
GTCAACGACAACTCGCTCAGGGACAAAGTCAACCTCTCGACATGGGCGGTCAATGGTCGGTTAGGCGAGCTCGACCTGATCTACACTGGCTCGTTTATGAAACACAGTGCAACGCAAGTCGCGGATTATGCCGGATATTCGAACATTGGGCTCTATCTGCCTTATTATGAGTGTGATCGTGGGGTTTATTACACGGCAGCTTATAACGGCAATATCGGCAACACCTGCTATGCCCCGAGCAAGAGCTATCAGGTGCGCAACCGGACCGAGCGGACGACCCATGAATTCCGGCTTACCACCCCGGCAGACAAGCGTATCCGTGGTACATTCGGTCTGTTTTACGATGACAATAAGCTGTTCGACAATACCGACTGGTCGTATTTGCAGGAGGCCGCCGGTTTCATTTATAACCGCTCACCGAATACATCGGTAGACGCAAACGACACAAGTGTCCGTCCGGTCAAAGTTGGCTTTTTTAATGATATTCAGCGTAAGGACAAGCAGCTGGCAGCCTATGGCGAGGCTTCGTTTGATATCATTCCTGAAAGACTGATACTCACAGGCGGCCTTCGCTATTATAACGAGAAGGCTTCGATTAACGGGTCATCGAACGGCAGCTTTGGGGGCGCTCGAGGTGTCTACAATGCTGTGACTGGCACATATTCGCGATCTGCAACGCCGCCGACAACTTATAATGTCAGCGCCAATCTCAACCTTCTTTATGCCGACGCCTCGCCAGCAAAATATACTGGTGTGCTATACAAGGCCAACCTGACTTACCGGATCGGCGATGGATCTTTGATTTATGCGACTTATTCGGATGGCTTCCGTCCGGGCGGGTTTAATCGCCGTCCGTGCCGCGTCCCAAGCGCGATCTGCCCTACAAATGCCGATTTCGTTCGGTTGGGCACATATGTTCCCGACAAGGTGCAGAACTACGAGCTAGGCGGCAAATTCTCGCTGCTTGACCGGCGTCTGCAGATCAACCTAGCTGCATATCAAATCGACTGGAGCAACATTCAGATTACGGTTTTCGACCAGAATATTTCGAACCAGACATTTACTACCAATCTGGTCGATGCACGGATCCGGGGGATTGAGGGTGACGTAACTTGGCGCGCAACGCCGGAGTTCACGCTTAATAGCGCCTTTTCGTTCAACGATTCCGAGCTGACGAAATACCGGAAAAATACGACGGTGCTTCGTCCGTTAGGCGGGCCTTTGGCGCTGAGCCCCCAATTCCAGTTTAATGCTCGTCTTCATTGGGAAAAGGAGCTTTCTTCCGGCCTGATCCCGTTCGCACAAATCGGCTTTCATCATGTTGGTAAAAGCATTTCCGACGTGATCGACAATGTAGACATCCGCTATCAGTCGTCGAATCCGACGCTCGGCTATGCAGCATCGATTCCGGTGACGTATAACGGCGTGCTGGTAAAGCCAGGTGATGTTATCGCACCAATCCCGGCAGCGCAAAAGCTCAACTCTTACAGCACTGTTGCGGCGTCATTCGGCGTTTCAAAAGACGAGTGGCGGCTTGAAGTGTTTGGCGACAATCTGACCGATGAACGACCAGAGCTATACAAAAGCGGTAACGATGGCGAACTTCGCACCACAACATCGCGTCCGCGTACAATTGGACTACGTTTTTCATATAAAATATAGTGAGAAGGGCGGGGCACCAGCAACAATGCACGGTGCCCCGCCCCAATCCCATTTCGGCATTGCGCCAAGTATACGAAATGCGGCAGTGTCCCCGACAGTTCATCAAAGCATAGGAGTTCGCGGGACAATGTTGGCGGAGGCCTCTCCGGAAACCATCGAAACCGCGTTGCGCGAGGCACGGGCGCATTTGCAAAATGCGCGAATGTTAGAGGCGGCGAATTCTTGCGCTGAACTGCTTAAAGTTGCCCCTGACAATGTTGACGCGTTGTACACGCTTGCCGTCACGCAACGAATGCAGCGGCAGATACCGCTGGCGCTTGCAACGCTTGACCAACTGATTGCCATCGACTCCAGCTATGGCCGCGCATGGCAAGAGCGGGGCCATTGCCTGCGCGATAGCGGACGCAGCGATGAGGCGTTCGCCGCTTATCAGCGCGCGGTCACGCACAATGGCGCGCTAGTGGCTAGCTGGCGTTTGCTTGGTGAGCTGCACAATGCGGCCGGGCGTCATGACGCCGCCGACTTTGCTCATGCGCAATATTCGCATCTGTCAGCGCTTCCGCCGGAATTGCTGAGCGTTGCCAGCTTCATTCAGGAAGGGCGCATTTACAAGGCCGAGCAATTGTGTCGGGCCTTCCTGCAGCGCAATGGTCACCATGTAGAAGCAATGCGGCTACTTGCCGACATCGGCATGAAGTTCAATGCCTATGACGAGGCGGAGTTTCTGCTCGAATCCTGCAAGGTTCTGGCACCCGAAAATGTGAATGCGCATTACGATTATGTTAAAGTGCTGCGCAAACGTCAGAAGTTTGAAATGGCGCTCAGCGAAGCGTCGGAGCTGCGCGAGAAGGAGCCGGGCAATCCTGAGTTCGAAATGCTCTTTGCCAACGAAAATCTGGCGGTGGGCAATTTCGATAAGGCGATGCTGGTCTATGAGGCGTTGCTCGCCTCCATGCCGAACAATCCCGGCATCAACCTGACCTATGGCCACGCGCTGAAGACCGTCGGGCGGCAGAATGATGCAATCACCGCTTATCGGCGCGCTTACGAAATCAGACCCGATAATGGCGATGCCTACTGGAGCCGTGCCAACCTTAAAACCTATCGGTTCAACGATACCGAAATCGCCCAAATGCGTGACCGCGAAGCGTTGCCGACGACAGCGCTCGAGGATCGTTACCATCTTTGTTTCGCTCTTGGTAAAGCGTTGGAAGATCGAGGCGACTATGCCGACGCCTTTCAATATTATGAGCGTGGCAACCGTCTAAAGCGGGAGGAATTGAAATACGATCCGGCGCGGCTTTCGAACGAAATGCGGTTGCAGCGTGAGCTTGTCACGCCCGAACTACTTGGTCGCTTTGCGGGCGCAGGCTGCACCGCGCGCGACCCTATTTTCATCGTCGGACTGCCGCGCGCTGGCTCAACCTTGCTCGAACAAATACTCGCTTCGCACAGCCAGGTCGAAGGGACGATGGAGCTGCCGAATATCTTCGCGCTTGCTTACCGCCTCGACCGGCAGCGCTTGGTCGGCGAGGAACCGGAATATCCCGGGAATTTGGGCGACCTGACTCACGAAGATGTAACCCGCTTTGGCGAGGAATTCATCCGCGACACGCAGGTCTACCGTAAACAGGACACACCCTATTTCATCGACAAGATGCCCAACAATTTCCGCCACATCGGCCTGATCCACATGATCCTGCCCAACGCCAAGATCATCGACGCGAGGCGGGGCGCAATGGGGTGCTGCTTCTCAGGCTTCAAGCAACTTTTCGCCGAGGGTCAGGAATTCACTTACGGGCTACAGGAAATCGGCCAATATTACACCGATTATGTCGCGCTTATGGACCACTGGGACGCGGTGCTGCCCGGCAAAATTTTGCGCGTTCATTACGAAGATGTGGTCGCCGATCTCGAAACACAGGTCCGCCGTCTGCTCGATTATTGCGAGTTGCCATTTGAAGAAGCCTGCATCAATTTCCACGAAACCGAACGTGCAGTACGCACCGCGAGTTCGGAACAGGTGCGTCAACCAATTTTCAAAAGTGGCGTCGATCAGTGG
>JANPAM010000002.1:0-2326 GCA_031429915.1 Sphingomonadales bacterium
TGCCGATTTAGGGTACTAGTCGGGTAACACAGGGACAATAATGGCCGATCCATATTCCATTTTGGGCGTTTCCAAGGGCGCGGATGCGAAGGCGATCAAAAGCGCTTATCGCAAGCTTGCAAAAGAACTGCATCCCGACAAACATCCTGATAATCCGAAGGCGGCCGATAAATTCAGCGAGGTCACTCGCGCGTATGATTTGCTGTCCGACGCCAACAAGCGAGCGCAATTCGACCGAGGCGAAATTGACGAAAATGGCCAACCGCGAGGGTTTTCCGGTGGCGGGTTCGGCGGCGGTGCTGGTCCGGGTGGCGGCAATTTCGATTTTGGCGGCAACAGCGGCATTGATCTGGGTGACATATTCGATGGGCTATTTGGCAGCGGCGGCGGCGCTCAGGCGCGCCCTGGCCAACGTCCGCAGCAAGGTCCGCCGCCAAAGGGCGCGAACATTGCGTATGAGCATCTGGTATCGTTCACCGATGCAGCGACGCTTGCCCCGCAGCGGATAACGCTCCGCGATGGCAAGGCTGTCGAGTTCAAATTGCCCAAGGGCGTAGTGGCGGGCCAGCAAATCCGGATTCCCGGTCGTGGCCAACCCGGTCCGGGCGGAAACGGCGATGCAATGGTTGCGCTTAAGGTCGGCAAGCACCCGCAATTTGTCCGCGAAGGCGACCATATCCGCATCGACCTGCCGATTTCGCTGAAAGAGGCGGTTATTGGCGGAAAGGTGAAGGTGCCGACCGTTGACGGCGCAGTGATGCTGACCGTTCCACCTAAAACCAATTCGGGAGCAACGCTTCGGATCAAGGGTCGCGGGTTCACCGGCAAGACGGGTGAGCGCGGCGATCAATTAGTGACTCTAATGATCCATCTGCCCTTGGACACATCCGGTCTCGAAGAATTAGTTGTAAATTGGGACGATGCGCGCAACCCGCGTGAGGCTTTGAACGTTTAGCCTCAATGAAAATCGTTGATCCAGTGCCGGAAGGCGAAACCAAAGCCGAGGTCGCCGAAGAAATCCGGATCGACGTCGAGCATGAAGTGAGTGACCGCTATCTGGCTCGGGGCCGGTCGCCGCTGTCTCCCGAGGCGCGCACCGAGCAGGTTGAAGAGACCGTTGAGCGATTGAAAAAGAAGGGCGTTTGGCGTCGATCTTATGCCCGGGTAGCTCCCGGAACCAAGTCATTCAATGTTATCAAACGCGTAGCCATCGGCACCTACACTGACGGGTTTATTCACGCCGGCAATCTAGCCTACCTCTCGCTGATCGCGCTGTTTCCTTTTTTTATTACTGCCACAGCGATCCTTGGGACCTTGGGCAACCCCGATGACCGAATAAAAGCGATTGCCGCCATTCTATCGACGATGCCATCGGGTGTAGCCGACACTTTGCGTGGACCGCTGGATGAAGTAGTCACCAACGGTCGCACGGGATGGTTGCTATGGCTTAGCGCCGGCGTCGGCTTTTGGACGGTAGGCAGCCTGATCGAGACAATGCGAGATATACTGCGGAGGGCTTATGGAACGCAGTTCAGCGCCAGCTTCTGGCAGTACCGTCTCTACTCGATAGGCCTTATTGTTTCGGCTGTGATATTATTGCTGCTGTCGTTCAGTGTCCAAATAGTCGTGACAGGTGCGGAACAATTTATCGAACGGGTGTTGCCTGACCAGTTCGACACCGTGAGCCAGATCGCGTTTTCGCGTGGGCTGTCGGCGCTCGGTTTGTTTGCTGCGCTCTACATGCTGTTCTACACTTTGACGCCGTCCAAATACCGCAAGACCGAATGCCCCAAATGGCCCGGTGCGTTGTTCACGACTTTGTGGTGGGTGTGCGTAACTTTGGCGCTGCCGCCGCTGCTCAGCAGCATTCTGACTTATGATGCAACCTACGGTAGTCTTGCCGGAGTGATGGTTGCGCTTTTCTTTTTCTATCTCGTTGGGCTAGGGGTGGTTGTGGGTGCCGAACTAAACGCTGCGCTCGTCGAGGCAGGTTCGCCAGAGACATTGCGTGATGACGTCGGGCAGGCGGATAACCGCTCAAGAAAGGGATAAGATGACAGGATTGATGGCGGGCAAACGCGGGCTGATTATGGGGCTGGCCAACGACAAGTCGCTTGCTTGGGGAATTGCCCAGCGGTTGAAGTCAGAAGGTGCTGAACTGGCGTTCAGCTATCAGGGCGCGGTCATGGAAAAACGAGTGCGTCCGCTCGCTGATCAGCTCGGCTGAGACCTCCTTATTTATTGCGATGTCGCCGACATGGCCTATCTTGATAGCGCATTTGCGACACTGGCGTAAAAATGGCCGACGATTGATTTTGTCGTCCAC
>JANPAM010000003.1:0-3300 GCA_031429915.1 Sphingomonadales bacterium
TTTTCACTCGCGAGGTTGTCACTCGACGAAGGCTATGGCCCGGTGTCGTTCTGGGAGCCGGAACCGGTTACCGTAACGCTGGGCGGAGTGGCTGTCGCATATCCCCCTTATGGCTTTCTTCAAGCCACAGCCGATGGGGAGGCGGCACTTATCGCCGCCGCACGAACGATCATTGGTGATGCTAAAGCGATTGCCGACCTGTTTGCCGGACTTGGCACATTCGCACTGTCGTTAGCGCCGGGGCGCAAAGTCTATGCGGCAGAAGCTGACCGCGAGCCAATTACCGCACTGCAAACCGCCGCAGGGCGCGCAGGACTTGCTATATTTGGCGATCATAGAGACCTGTTCCGAAGGCCGCTGACACCCGACGAACTCAACAAATTCGCAGCTGTGATTCTCGACCCGCCACGCGCTGGTGCTAAAGAGCAAGTGGCGCAGCTAGCTGCGTCGTCGGTAGCGAAAATTGCTTATGTAAGCTGCAACCCCGCCAGCTTTGCTCGCGATGCAAAGACGTTGGTGGCCGCCGGATACAGGCTGCAGCGGGTTTGGCCCGTCGGCCAGTTCCGCTGGTCAACCCATATCGAGCTTGTCGGCCATTTCAGCCGTTAGTGAAAAACAGCCATCGCAGCGTGAACTACAAGCATGAGCAGCGCGATACTTGACAATGCGAACAGCCCAAACCGGATAACCACCCTGTTCCACAGCACCTGAAGCAAGCTATGTGCGATGCGTAAGCCAGCATAGGCCCAAGCAATAGTCGCGTTCAACCCGTCGCCTTGGCCAATCAGTGCCAGCACAATGGCTACCGCGTAAAACACCGTGGGTGCCTCGTGCAGATGGTTGTAATTGTCGGCCACCCATGATGCCTTGACCTCACCCTTGGCTACAAGATCGTCGCGCAAGCCGCCAGGAGTTGAACCGACCATGTTTTTGGCATCGATGCCTGCCCGGCCCATTGCGGGTAGCCTTGTGGCATACATCCATATCGACATAATCATGGTCCAGACGGCAAGCACGACGATAGGCTGAAAAATATCGCTACGCATATCGTGCCCCCTCAGATCGTCGCGAGTAACGCGTGAACCGCCAAAACGGTCAGGCAGATGGTGGAGAGCAGGAACAGCACAAAACGAATATTGACTTTGTTAACAGTAGCTTGCCACGCACTGTGCAGTATTCGGATGATTGTGTAACCCCACGCGAACGATACCAATAGCGGCGTCGCTGCGCCGGTAATCGCCAAGATCATGACAGTCGCATAAAATATCGTCGGCTGTTCCATCAAATGCGCGTAGTTGTGGGATTTCCACGCGACGGAAGGCGGCACGTTGGGATCGATATCAACACCGCGACCGCCTACGGCCGTTCCCAAGTCAATGCCGACCTTCTTCATTGCTGGCAGCCGTGTTCCGGCCATCCAGAAAAGCATTACGATTGACCAGACTACCAAAGCGGCTGCCGGTGCTAAAATTGATGTATCCATTAGAAAACCCTCCCTTGTTTTTATCCAAGGGAGGGTGCGTCAGCTTTATTAGATTGTCAAACGCAACTTATTGCGCGGAACGTTTGCCGATCCGGTGGACATTGCCCATGTCGTTCGCTGCAACCCGCGCGTAAAGGCTGGCCATCGGCTCGTCTTCGACCGCGATCGTATCGGTTTCGCCGAAACCGTTGAACTCGGTCCGCATCGCACAGCCATAGGCACCGAGCATGCCGACTTCGATATAGTCGCCAGCCTTGATATCGTCGGGCAGGATAAATGGCCCCGCCATATGATCCATATCGTCGCAGGTAGGCCCGTAGAAGCTGAATTCGGCCTTCTGGGTGCCAATACTAGTCTCAGCGCGCTGCAACGCCACAGGGAAGCGCCAGCCGATATGAGCGGCATCGAACAGCGATCCGTAGGCACCGTCGTTGATGAACAACTCGCTGCCGCGACGCTTCTCGACTTTGACCAACAAAGAAGCGTATTCAGCGCACAACGCACGGCCCGGCTCGCACCAGAGTTCTGCGGAGTAGCTGATCGGCAGATCTTCGAACATATTGTGGATGACTTCGAAATACCCTTCGAGCGCCGGTGGCTCCATTCCGGGATAGACCGACGGGAAACCACCACCGACATCCACAATATCGACTGTGACCGACGCTTCGACGATGGCCGCACGAACATGCTCCATCGCCTCGGAATAGGCCGTTGGCGTCATTGCTTGGCTTCCGACATGGAAGCAGATTCCCAAAGCATCGGCAACTTGCCGGGTAGCGACAAGCAAATCGGCAATTTCCGAGGGATCCGCACCGAATTTCGACGCCAGGCTCAACTTCGCGTGCTCCGACGATACGCGAATTCGAACACAAAGCTCTAGATCGGTGGCATTGTCAGTAGCGCGAACAATCTTTGCAAGTTCCTCGTGGCTATCGAGCGAAAATGTCCGGACGCCGTGGTTGTGATACGCCTGCGCAATCGCACGCTCGGATTTAACCGGATGCATGAAGCACAATTTTGCTTCGGGCAGGAACTTGTTCACCAGCCGAACTTCGCCAAGCGAAGCGACGTCGTAATGGGTAACGCCAGCTTCCAACAACAACTCAAGCAAAGCAGGCGATGGGTAGGCCATCACGGCATAAAGCGACTTGCCCTGAAACTTCTCGACGAAGAAACGGGCAGCACGCGTCGCGGCGTGCGGGCGAAGGAGCGTGATAGGTTCGTCCGGGCGAAGAGCGCGGACTACAGCCAGTGCGTCAGGAAATTCGTGCAATTCAAGGGACCCCCAAAAAATAATAGTGTTCGTCAAGGCTGCCTTGCGGTTATTGGAAGTCCCCCTGGGGCAGCGGATGAGGCATTAGCAAAAACGCGGGGGTTGTAAAGGAAAAACGGCCCTCGATTTTGAAAACCAGCTTGAACGTTCAGGCTGGGCGCTACTCCGAAAAATTTCAGGCCGTAGCCTGCGCAACCCGTCGCTTTGTGATTCCGCCGACACGCCATCCCAACCAACCGGCAAGCGCGCTTGCCGCGATCCCGGCAGACGCTGTCACCACCAGAGGAATTTGGGCATAAGCGCTAAACAGGGGTCCCAGTTCGGGGGCGAACGGTGCAAACCACATCACGATCGCCTGCAATCCCATAAAGAACGATGCAACCAGCCAAGGCGCGCCATGCTTACGGTCCATAAAATAGAGCGTGATCGCGAAGACGATGCCCAGGCTATCGCTAATCACGATCGTATCTTGGACAGCTTGCGGTCCTTCGCTTCCAATGAAATTCATCCACGGCAGAAATTGCTCGATGACCCGGGAAAAAGG
>JANPAM010000004.1:0-2895 GCA_031429915.1 Sphingomonadales bacterium
CCTCGCGTGCCACCCAGTTGGGGTAAGTGCGATGCAGGCCAGTGCCCTTCACTGGCTCGTGGCTATCGATCCCGACTTTGTATTTCGCAGCAGCCTCGAGTACACGGATTTGGTGGTTCACCATCCATTGGCCTTGATGCCATTCGCGGTATTTCTTGCCGTCGACATCTTGGCGTTCCATCTGCCCGGCATCGGTAACATAGCCGGTTTTGACGACCATATAATTGCGGTCAGCCGCAAATTTGAAAGCCGCGTCAAACTGGTTTTCATAATGTGTGGCAGCCCCGCCGGTCTCGTGGTGACCGATCAGCCGCACACCTTTTTTCTTGCCGTAAGCAACGAGCATATCGGCGTCGAAATCTGCAGTAGGCTTGGCAAAATCCATGTCATAGCCATTGCCGAACCAGTCGCCATCCCAGCCGACATTCCAGCCCTCGACGAGCAAATGCGGGATCTTGTTAGCCGCAGCAAAATCGATGTAGCGCTTTACATTTGCATTGGTCGCGCCGTGCTTTGGGCCGCGTGCCCAGCTCCATTCGCCTTTGATCATGTTCCACCAGACGCCTGCGAACTTACCCGGTTTTATGTAGCTTACATCGCCCAATTTGTTCGCCTCGTTGAGGTTGAGCATCAAGTGGCTGTGATAGATGCCCGCCGCATCGTCGGCGATGATTAGCGTGCGCCACGGCGTGGTCCAAGCGCCCTTCTTCTGCACTTTGGGCTCACCCGCACCGGGATGGAGCGCGGCGCGCAGCGTGTTGCCCTCGGTACGCGCGACCGCCATGCCCGAATAATCGACCAAAGCTGCCTCATGCAACGCAACATGCGTCCCACTGGCCATTTTGATCGTGACCGGCGTATCGGCATTGGCGACGGCGGAGAGAGCCGTCTTGTTGTAAAGATATTCCTCGCGGTTCCATAGGAAAGCGGGCTTCCACCACGCGGTGCCGTCGCTGGAAAAGGCAAATTCGGTGAGCTCTTCGGCGATATTGGTTTGCGCCAGATTGGGCTGCACAGGAAATTCGTAGCGAAAGCCGACGCCGTCTTCGTACAACCGGAATGTGACTGTCATCACGCGGGCGAGCGCAGTGCTCTCTTTCATATGCACCTTCAGTTCGCGGTAGCGATTACGAATGCTTTTCCATTCGCCCCAAGGCTGGGTCCATGTTTCGTCGAAATCGCGCGTTTCTTGCCCGGTGACGGTCAGACGGCGGTCAAGCTTTACTACATCGGTGAAAAGGAAGCCCAGCTTTGATGGCGCAAGGATCGCTTGCCCCTTGCGGGTAACTGCGTAGGCCGCGCGACCATCGCCGTCGATGGTTATTGCAACTGTCACTGCGCCATCGGGCGAGGACGCTGTCGCGACAGGCTGGGCGCTGACCGATGCGGTGGCGAGCAGAACGCCGCCGAGCGCAGCAACCCCGCGGACGACCGAAACTTTGATTTTCTTTCTGTCCATGTTTGTAACTCCTGAGGTCTTATTAAGCGATTTTTTCCATGATAACTGCGGCGTATGCTTGCAGCGCGCCGGAGCCTTCGTCGTTGACTGAAGTGACCATGCGCCAGCGGTCGGGCTGCGCCGGTTGCCAGTCGGTGGTGGTATCGCCCATGTTAAATGCACAAATGAGATGCTGGTTTGCGCTTCGCCGTTCGAATACCAGCAAATCATTTTGCGCTTCTATGATATTCAAGTCGCCGATCAGCATCGCTTCGTTGGCGTTGCGTGTTGCGATTAACTCTCTAGTCAGTCTCAACATCGAGGACGGGGCGGCTTCCTCGACATCGACCGCCATCGCCTTGTGTTCGGCTCCGAGAGGTAACCAAGGTTCGGCTGAACTAAAACCGCAATTTTCGGCTTCTGCTGACCACGGCATCGGCGTTCGCGTGCCATCGCGGCTAAGCGTAAGCGGCCAGTTCGCAATGGCTTCGGGGTCCTGCAGTTTCTCGAACGGGATATTTACCTGAGTCAAACCCAGCTCTTCGCCCTGCCAAATGATGACATTGCCGCGCAGCGCCACGAATAACATCATCACCATTCTTGCATAGGCAGTGCGGTTGTTTTGGGGTGCCCAGCGACTGATCCAGCGCGGTGCATCGTGGTTTGAAAACGCCCATGACGGCCAACCAATGCCGTCGGTGTCAGGCCATGCCTCAAGCGCCTCACGCACCAGTGATGGAGTCAGTTGATCTGCGTAGAGGAAGTTAAAACCATAAGCGCTGTTGAAATGCGTTTCGCCCGCAGTGAATGCTTTCATTTCGCGGTCAGGGTCCGAGCCACCAACTTCGGCAACGGTGAACCGGTCCGAATAACTGTCGGTAAGTGCCCGGACACGCGCAATGAAAGCAGGGATGTCAGGATGCGACTGGTTGTGCACCTTAAGCTGGAAATCGAAGGGCCGTGTGCGCAAGTCATTTCCAGCAGGCGCGGGCGGATTATCCTTCAACTCGGGATCGTGCATTGCAAAATTTATCGCGTCGACTCGAAAACCATCGACGCCTCGGTCTAGCCAGAATTTAGCAACGCCCAATAAAGCGTCCTGCACAGCGGCGTTATGCACATTCAATTGCGGCTGGCTGCTCAGGAAATTGTGCATGTAATATTGGCGGCGCCGCGCATCCCATGTCCATCCGGGGCCTCCGAATACAGATTGCCAGTTATTTGGCGGGGTGCCGTCCGGTTTTGCATCCGCCCAAACGTACCAGTCGGATTTAGCGTTATCGCGATTGGCTCGACTTTCAGCAAACCAGGCATGCAAATCGGACGTGTGCGAATAAACCTGGTCTATGAGGATTTTGAGGTCGAGATTGTGTGCTTTGGCAACCAGCGCGTCGAAATCTGCGAGCGTACCGAATATCGGATCGACCCCGCAATAATCGGCTACGTCGTAACCGAAG
>JANPAM010000005.1:0-7554 GCA_031429915.1 Sphingomonadales bacterium
AACCGCGATAACCTTGCCATCTGCCAGCACCGCCACCCGGTCACAGATGGCGTAAAGGGTATCGAGATCGTGTGTGATCAGGAATACAGTCAGCCCCAGAGTTTCTTTTAACTCGCGGGTGAGATTGTCGAAGTTGGCGGCACCAATAGGGTCCAATCCGGCAGTGGGTTCATCCAAAAACAACAGTTCGGGGTCCATTGCCAGAGCGCGCGCCAACCCAGCCCGCTTTTTCATTCCGCCGGATAGCTCCGACGGGTATTTGTAGGCTGCATCAGCAGGAAGTCCGCTCAAATGGATTTTGTAGCGGGCAATTTCGTCAATCATTTCACGACTGAATTCAGGATAAAATTCGCGTAACGGCACTTGCACATTTTCAGCAACGGTGAGCGTTGAAAACAGTGCGCCGCCTTGGAATAGGACGCCCCAACGACGTCGCACGTCCGTGGCTTCGTCCTCTTCCTTCCCGATCATACCCTCATCAAAAACTCGGATTTCGCCCGCTTGTGGGATTTGCAGCCCAATTATTGACCGCATCAGCACGGATTTTCCGGTGCCTGACCCGCCAACGACACCCAATATTTCCCCGCGCTTGACATCGAGATCGAGGTCTTCATGGATCATCTGGTCGCCAAAGCAATTGGTGAGTCCGCGAACGCTGATGATAGTATCGGCCATATCGTCAATCCCAGCCGATGTTGCTGAAGAACACGGCAAAGATGGCGTCGAGCACGATAACCAGGAAAATTGCCTGAACCACGGCAGCCGTAGTTTTCAGACCGACCTGTTCGGAATTGCCTTCGACTTGCATCCCTTGAAAGCACCCTGCCATCGCAATGATGGCACCAAACACCGGAGCCTTGATAAGCCCTATATAAAGGTCGGTTAACGGCGTGACTTCGCGCAGGCGCTGGATAAAGGTCGTCGGCGGAATATCGAGCACGATCCAGCAGAGCAAGCCCCCGCCGATCAGCGAGAGCAATGAAGCATACATACCGAGCAGCGGCATCATGATGATCGCGGCGAGCACACGCGGAACGACCAGCGCCTCCACCGGCACCACACCGATTGTCCGCATTGCGTCAATTTCTTCGGTAATTTTCATCGTTCCGATTTGCGCCGCAAATGCCGAACCCGAACGCCCAGCAACCATGATCGCTGTCATTAATATACCAAGCTCGCGCAGCGTGAGCCGACCAATAAGGTTGACGGTAAAAACTTCAGCGCCGAATTGCCGGAGTTGAACTGCGCCCTGTTGCGCAATCACCACCCCAATCAAAAAACTCATCAGACCGACAATGCCGAGTGCGCGCACGCCGACCATATCGAAGTGCTGGACTACCGCGTGAATGCGAAACCGTTTGGGGTTCAGCATCAACATGAAGGCGGCTTTGACCACCTGTCCGACAAAGCCCAAAAAGTTCAGGAGCGTCGAACCGGCCACGATAATGCCGTCGCCGACTTCGGTCAGAAAACGGACTAGCGATGATGGACGACTGATCCGTAATGGCGCGTCTTCGTCAGTTTCACCGACCGCATCGATCAAACGTTTGGCATGATCGGTAGCGCCGCTGATACGGGCATCGTGATCCTTAGCCGTTCGGTGGATAATCCAAGCACCCACGGTGTCCATACGGGTGACTGCGCTCAAGTCAATTTCATTGATAGTTTCGGAGAAACTACGAAGCCGCGTGTCGAGATCGTTGATCGATGCGATTACCATTGGTCCCGAGACCCGCAACACCGTCCCGCCCTCAGGCAGTTTTTCCTCGTTGAATTCAGCAGCCTTAGCCATGCTTGCCTAACTGACGTATTATGCACGTTTTCACAAGCCTATAGACTTTCACGAGCCGAATATGGCTTTAGTGCAGTATGTCGAATCCCACCCCCATCCTGCTCGCCATATATGATATGGACAAGACTGTGACCCGGCGAGCCACCTATAATGGGTTCCTGATGCATATGGCTTGGAACAAGTCACCGTGGCGTTTGTTCCTTTCACCGCTTTTGCTTGCCGGGCTTTCGTTGTTTTTATTGAAGATTTGGGATCGCGGCCGGCTCAAGCAATTCTCGCAGATGCTGTTAATCGGCACGCGGGTTTCTCCAACGAAATTTGCCCGTTACCTTGAAAGCCATGCCGATCTGGTCGTGGGCAAAAACGTTTACCCGCAGTTGCTAGCGCGTGTTGCCGAAGAAAAAGCTGCCGGATACCGGCACGTGATGGCAACGGCTTCTTACCGGCTGTATGTTGACGCAATAGCCAAGCGGCTTGGCTTTGAGCATGTGATCGCAACCAACTTGGCGACCGATAGCAGCGGGCATGTGCTGGCAAGGATTGACGGGCATAATTGCTACGACGCGGCTAAGCTGGATTTAATAAAGCAATGGATGACCGACGATGGATTAGATCGGGAACGGTGTCATATCCGCGCATATTCGGACCATGTGTCAGACGCACCCTTGCTCGCGTTTGCCGACGAAGCCTATGCAACCAATCCGCATAAACCTTTGGCCGAAATGGCAAAGGCAAACGGCTGGGAAATCATCGACTGGCGCGTTCCTCAGACCTGATCGAGCGCCTGTGCGAAATCAGCAATCAGGTCGTCGGGGTCTTCGATGCCGATTGAAATGCGCACCAGATTGTCGGTTATCCCAAGCGCATCTTTGCGCTCTTGCGGAACCGACAGATGAGTCATTGCGGCAGGATGGCTCGCCAGCGTTTCGGTTCCGCCAAGGCTGACCGCAAGCTTTGCGATCTTCAGCGCATCGAGGAAACGGAAGCTCTCGGCCTCGCCACCTTTAATGAAAACCGAGAATGTTGAACCAGCGCCGCTGCAATGTCGGTTGTAAATATCCTGCTGCCGCGCATCGTCAATATCGCCGAGATAGCCAAGGCCCTCGACCTTCGGATGCGCTTTTAGGAAGGCGCAGACCTTGGCCGCATTTTCGCCAGCGCGTGACATGCGGAGTTCAAGCGTTTCGAGGCTTCGCAGGAGCATCCAAGCGGTATTTGGGTCGCAAATTGTACCAATCACGTTACGCATCGGCCGGATGATGTCGATCAACGGCTGGTCACCGCACACGCCGCCTGCGACCAGGTCCGAATGCCCGCCCGCATATTTGGTAAGGCTGTAGACGACCAGTTCCGCACCCTGTTTGATCGGTTGTTGCCACAATGGCCCAAGGAAGGTGTTGTCGATGGCGATGGCGGGTTTGGCATCGCCAGTGAAGGCAGCATCGCGCGCCGCGCGCACAGCCTCGACATCGACCAAGGCGTTGGTCGGATTGGCCGGGCTTTCGAGATAGATGAGCGCCACCTTGCCGCCGGTTTCTGCTGCCTTGGCCTTGGCTTGTTCAAGAATCGCGTCGATTTCTTCGCGGTCGGCACCGGCCGGAAAATCGAAAAAGCTGATGCCGAAGCGTGACAATATCCGCGCGATCAGCGTTTCGGTCGCGGCATAAAGTGGCCCCGAATGCACGATAACGTCATTCTGGCTTACCAGCGCCAGCAGCAAGGTCGAAATCGCCGACATGCCACTGGAAAAAACCAAAGCATCGTCGGCGCCGTCCCATACCGACAGCCGGTCCTCCAATATCTCCTGATTGGGGCCGTTGAAGCGTCCATAGACCAACCCCTCTGCGGGGCCTTTGCGCTTGCCGGTGATATGTTCGAAAAATGTCTTACCCGCCTGCGCACTTTCAAACGCAAAAGTAGACGTCAAAAAGATTGGCGGCTTCAACGCACCCTCTGACAAGGTAGGGTCATAACCATGCCCCATCATCAGCGTCGAAGGCTTCAACGCGCGTCCACCGATAGTCTCTACATGCGGTTTCGGTTTATAGCGAACGGGGGTTGGGGCGTCGGTCATGGGGAATCTCCTAATTGCCGGTGCCCATAACATAATTTGTTTCAAATGAAACTATGTTGCGCGACTAATCTTCAACGATCAGGCTCTTCTCGCGCGTTTCGGGGAGCATCAGATAGGCGATAACCGTCGCGCCAACACATACCGCAACATACCAGAAAAACCCAGTTTCGTTGCCCGAACTTTTGAACCACAAGGCCACATATTCGAGAGTGCCTGCAAATAATGTGTTGCCGACGGCATAGGGAAACGCCACGCCCAGTGCCCGGATATGCGCCGGGAATAACTCAGCCTTCACCATTGCATTGGTCGCGGTGTAGCCACCGTGCAGCGTGATCGGGATCAGGATGAGCGCCAATGCGACCAGCGGCGATGTCGCCTGGCCGACCAGCGTATAGACGGGTACCGCGACCAGCGCGACCCCTGCGCCTGCGATCAGCAAGAGTGGCTTGCGCCCGAACCGGTCGGCGAGCGTCCCCGCTAAGGGTTGCAGACAAACAGACCAGACTAAAATGCCAGCGATAATGAGCGTTGCGGCCTGTTTTTCGAACCCTGCCGTATTGATTAGATATTTGAGCATGTATGTCGTGAAAGCATAGGTCGCGACGCCGCCTCCGCCCGACATTACCGCCACTAATATGCAAGAGCGTTTATGGTCGCGCCAGAGCAGCCTGAGCGACGAATGCTCACGTTTATGGTCGATATTGGCGAAAGATTTGGTTTCGGTCATCGTCCGACGCAGCAGAAAGACGCAAAGCGCCAGCACCGCGCCGATCACAAACGGTATCCGCCAGCCCCAATCGCCCAATTGCGCTTCGCTGAGCACCGCCTGCAATAGAAGCGCAACGAGGATTGCAAGCAATTGCCCACCGCTGAGCGTGGCGTATTGAAAGCTCGACCAGAAACCGCGCCGCTTGGCCGGGGCCATTTCCGACAGATAGGTAGCACTCGATCCATATTCGCCGCCAACCGAGAGCCCTTGGACCATTCGCGCAATCACAAGGATCGTGGGGGCCACGACACCGGCCTGAGCATAAGTCGGGGCACACGCTATAGCAAGTGATCCACCAGCCATCAGCAGCACCGACAAGGTAAGCCCCGCCTTTCGCCCATGCTTGTCGCCGTAAATTCCCATAATCCACGCGCCGATTGGGCGCATCAGGAATCCGGCGGCAAAGATCGCGGCGGTGTTGAGCAATTGCGCGGTAAGGTCACCCTCCGGAAAGAAAAGCGGCGCGAAATAGATGCTGAAGGTCGCGTAGGCGAACCAGTCATACCATTCGACGAGATTGCCAGCCGAGCCACCGATGATCGATTTCAGTCGTTGGCGCGTCATCGTTGTTTCTGGCACCATTACTCGTCTCCCAGACCGATGAGTGAAATCTGCGCGCCGTAATCGCCTTCGTTCAAATGGCAGCTTCGTCGGTAGCTGAAAAACCGGTTGGGCTGGCTATAGGTGTCTTCGCCGAGACATTCGATAGTCGCTATACCGGCAGCGGCCAGACGCGACGCGACATAGCCTTCAATATCGAACTGGTGATGCCCAGGTCTTTCGCCTGAGAAAAAGCGTTCGTTGGCTTGATCAGCCTCGGCAAAGTGTTGAAAAAAACCGTCATCCACTTCATAGCTTTTTTGTGCGATACACGGCCCGATGGCACAGACGATTTGATCGCGGTCAGCGCCCAACGCCTCCATTGCGACAATTGTGTTTTCGTTGATGCCGGTAATCGCCCCCTTCCAACCCGAATGTGCCGCACCAACTACGCCCGCTTTGAGGTCGGCAAACAGCACTGGCACACAATCAGCAGTCGAGATACCGAGCAGGATATTGGGCCGGTTGGTCACCAATGCATCACCCTTTGGCGGATCGGATTCGTCATTGCCGGTGATAACGGTCACGGCGTCGGCGGAATGGATTTGATACACACGGGCAAAATCTGCGCCGGTTAAAACCGCTTCACGCGCCCTGCGACGGTTCTCGATGACCAGCGCCCGATCATCCTTGCTGCCGAGTGCGATGTTGAGACCGGCGTAAATACCGGTTGATACTCCGCCTTTGCGACCAAGAAACCCGTGCGGAATGTCGCCAAGTGAACGCGCTTTGATGACTTCGAGGCTCATTAAAATATCTTCTCCCGCCCGCTTCCATCGCAAGCCGCGCCGCGCTTTGCAACTGCTGTGCTTGACGCAGGCCGATAACGACGCAAACACATGCGGCTATGCAAAACCATATGCTGATCTTCGGGATGGGATATACCGCATCGCGCCTTGCCGCGTCGCTGATAGCCGACGGCTGGCAAGTGACTTGCATCCGCCGTAACGCTGGTGACGGCATATTGGCGTTCGACGATGCCGCCGCCATTCATGACGCGTTGGGAAGCGCAACTCATATCCTGTCGAGCATTCCGCCTGATCCCGTAAACGGCGATAGCGCGCTGTTAAGCTATGGGGACGTGTTGGCCACAGCACCTGCAGGCTGGGTGGGTTATTTATCTTCCACAGGCGTCTACGGCGACGCTCAGGGTGCATGGGTCGATGAAAGCACGCCCGTTGGAACAGGCCGCCGGTCGGCGAGAACAGACGCCGACCTTGCATGGCAAAATCTGCGGGGCGACGTCCGCGTTTTCCGCCTGCCGGGGATTTATGGGCCGGGGCGGTCTGCGCTCGACCGGGTGCGCGAAGGCAAAGCACACCGCATCGACTTAAAGGCGCAAGTTTTCAGCCGAATTCATGTCGATGATATCGTGTCCGCCGTCCGCGCTTCATTCGCGGGGTCAGCCGGTGTTTACAATGTTGCGGACGATCTGCCTTGTTCGCAAAACGCCGTTATCGAACATGCTTGCGAGCTTTTGGGTGTCGAATGGCCGCCGATGCAATCAATCGAAGAAGCGCAGCTCTCGCCGATGGCGCGCGGCTTTTATGCGGAAAATCGACGCGTTTCCAACCAAAAGACCAAACGGTTACTGGGTTGGTCGCCAACTTATCCCAATTTCAAACAGGGGCTTGCCGAAATTTCCGTAGCGGAAGGCAAAAATCGGCATTGACCGATGCGGAACATGCGGCCTAGCCTTCGGTTAAAGCGGCAACAGACCGTATTAAAGATTTCGGGAGATCTATTTTGGCATCAATCGCCGCACCTCACTCGCAAGGGGCAGTCAATGCTCCTTCTCTTTTACTCGCGCTGACTGAATTTCCACGCGCGCTTATGGAGGCTGGATCGCTTCCTTTAGCCGCGCCCTTCTTGCTTCAGGCACCGAAAGGTGACGGACACCCTGTGCTTTTGCTACCGGGTTTCATGGCCGGGGAAGGGTCGATGAAGCCACTGTTCGGCTATCTCAAAAAGCTCGGCTACGACCCCTATCAGTGGGAGCTTGGCCGCAATCTTGGACCGCGCGCGGTTGGTCTGGACGGCGAGAAAATGGTCGACCGGCTGGAAGCTATTCATGAAAAAACCGGCCGTAAGGTTAGCGTTATCGGATGGTCTTTGGGAGGCGCGTTTGCCCGGCAACTGTCGAGGCGACGTCCCGATCTGGTTCGACAAGTGATTTCGCTCGGATCCCCGCTTACCGGCACTCCCAAGGCGACCAACGCCTGGCGCGCTTATCAGTATGTTACCAAGCAGAAAGTCGATGACCCGAAATTGCAGGAGCAGGTTCGCGAAGGCCACTCCCCGCCGCCAGTCCCGGCAACC
>JANPAM010000006.1:0-1580 GCA_031429915.1 Sphingomonadales bacterium
AAAGATGTACTGGCGGCACTCGACGGCGGCTACACATGCACCGGCGCTCAAGAATGTGCCGAGAAAGTCCGCAAGGCTTCAAGGCTGGGCGCCGATGTCATCAAGATCACCGCAACCGGTGGGGTGCTGTCGCAACAGGGACGCGGGCTTGAGGCGCATTTTACCAAAGAGGAAATGACCTCCATTGCGGATACCGCGCATTCGCTCGGCCTCAAGGTCATGGCTCATGCTCACGGCGCTCGCGGCATCGAAGCGGCATCGGCGGCTGGCATCGACACCATCGACCACGGCACATTTGCCGATGACGCGGCGCTGAAAGTCATGAAAGCCAAAGGTACGGCGTTGGTTCCGACGCTAATGGCGTTAGAAGGTGTGCGCGCCCGCTTGGGCAAGGGCGTTTATTCTCCGACGGTCGAGGTAAAAGCGCGGCAGGCGCTCGAAGTCGCTGGTCGCCAGGTCACGCGAGCCAAAGCATTGGGGGTCACGGTTGCCTTTGGCACTGACGCGGGCGTATTTGAACACGGAAGCAATGCCGGTGAATTCGCATTGATGGTGAAAGCGGGCATGTCGAACAAAGAGGCGCTGGCCAGCGCGACCACAGTTGCTGCCGAAGTGCTCGACATGGAAAACGAGATCGGCAAAATCGCGGTTGGCTATTCGGCTGACATGATCGCGGTGGCGTCCAATCCGCTCGACGACATTCGCACTCTCGAAAAAGTCGATTGGGTCATGGTAAGAGGACGAGTGATCCAGTGATTCGGATGTTGTAATGCTTGATGAGAATACCGAGACCAAGTTCGATCCCAATAACGATCCGGCAAAGCTGGCGAAGATTGGCGCGCATGTCACCAAGCGGCTGAACGCGAATGCGCTCGTTCAAGTGGTCGAAAACCCGGAGGTTCAGCTCTACGTGTATCAGGGCTTTCTCAGCCTTGGCGACTGCAAGGGGCTGATCGACAAGATCGATGCCGAGGCAGTTCCCTCGACGCTGTACAAGGGCACCGAACAAGCTGGTTTTCGAACCAGCTACAGTTGCCACCTGAGCAGATGGGATCCGTTTGTTAGTCGCGTCGAGGCTAGGATGAGTGACGTACTCGGCATCGACAATGGCTATGCTGAAACGATGCAGGGCCAGCGCTACCATGTCGGCCAGGAATTCAAGGCGCATCACGACTTTTTCCATACCAGCCAAGAATATTGGGACACAGAAGCGAAGCAGGGCGGTCAACGAAGCTGGACCGCGATGATTTTCCTGAACGAGCCGGAAGACGGCGGCACGACAGAATTCCCGCACATCGGCATCGGTGTAAGGCCGCAGGCCGGAATGATGCTGATCTGGAATAACGTAAAGCCCGACGGAACGCTGAACTACAAAACGCTCCACACCGGAACGCCGGTGAAGGCGGGGGTGAAACATATCATCACCAAATGGTACCGGCAGAATAACTGGCTTGAGATCAATACACCTAAGACCTGATATTTTGTGTCCGTGCGCTCACTGTGGTGCGACTAGCAGCTTACTTTCAACGCCTGCTCAAGCTCGGATATGCCAAATGGTTTGGCCAGGCGGGGCGCATCGG
>JANPAM010000007.1:0-1939 GCA_031429915.1 Sphingomonadales bacterium
GCCGGAATGGTGGTCGAAAAGATAACCGGCCAACGCTGGGAGGATTATGTGCAGGGCAATATCTTCGATCCGCTGGGAATGACCGCGACCAGCGTCGACCGGCGCGACCCACTGCTAGCTACGCCATATTCGGTGCGCCGCCCCGATGGCACGCGCCGCGTCCTGCCATTTGTCGATTCGCGTGGCATGGCCGCCGCCACCTGAATGACTACGGATGTCTACGACCTCGCCTAATTCCTCTCCGCACAGTTTCGGGGGGGTCCTGCGGGGGGCGCCAATATCCTCTCTGCCGGATCGTGGCGGGAATTGCTGCGGGTTCGGTCGGTGGATGAAGACTGGCAAACCGGATCGGGGCTGGGCTTCGACCACAGCCGGTTCAAGGATCGAACCTATGTCGGGCATGGCGGCGGCTATCCCGGTAATACTACCATGACTCTGGCGCAGCTCGACGACAAGGTCGGGGTGATAGTGCTCACCAATACCAATGATTCGATCCCGCGCGATTTGGCCCGCCAGTTGATGGTAACCGTGGGTGCAGCGGTGGCGAAGGCGGCGAAGCCCGCCGCAGCGCCGGCGTGGGACCCGACGTGGTCGACCTTTGCCGGAATCTACCGCAGTAATTATGACGACGGCACCGTCCAGGTCGTCCTGCTCAACAAGCAACTGGTGCTCTTGCCCAGCACGGCCGACGCGGCCGATACCAAAGTCGTACTCGAACCACTCGGCGAGGGCCGCTTCCGGCTCATGGCGCCGACTGGCGGCCTTGCGATCGGGGAGGTTGTAAGATTCGAAAAATTGCCCGATCGACCGATGCGAATGTATCAAGGCGACGGCTGGGCAACGCGCATCGATAGCTTCTGATCGCAAGTTTGTCCCGGCCAGCATTGCGGGCAGGATCCGAGCGACCGGACGGATGCACGCCCTCGGCCAAGGTGGGGTTGACGCGTCTCAATGTCCGAAATGTTGTCGATTGCTGAAGTTCCGCTTTGCGCGCAACGACCGGTGGGGAATATTCTGCCAGCGGTAGCTTCCGGCAGATGGCTTACCGCCGCTCCTACTGCTCGTTTCCTATTTTCTCAAAATAAGCGGCCTTGAGCGTTGCAACGAGGCGATCGTCAACGAGGCCAGGAGGATTGCCGGGGTAATTCAACTCTTTATCCTGGCGAAATTTGTCGACAGAGACGATGGCCTCGGCATCGTAATGTCCGAAATTACGTTGGAACTCTGCGGCCAGCCGCCGGGCCTCCGTTATAACCTTTTCATAGGAGGTGGGGTCGGTCTTGCGCAGATCCTCGTTTCGAAGCGTGTTCACAACTGGTGCAGCGGGAAATTCAGCGAGCGCTGGGCGCCAGTAGCCCAGTGCGTGGAGCATTCGCTTCAGCTCGATGACGTCGGGACCTTCAATCCGTGAGAAGGTGCGGTAACCAAGCCGTCGCGCGGTAGTGTAGTAGATCCGCTTCATTTCTCCCACCGGCTCGGCGTGCTCACCAACCTCGATCGCAAGAGTGATATTATCGCCGCCACGGCCTGGGTCGTTGGGGTCGGCCACCTTGATTGCTGCCGACTGCAGGTTGCCCCAGCGCCGGTCACCACCTTTTGCCTGCCCTGCTTCGAGCGCTAGGATCATGCGTTCGGCAAGCGGCATACCGAGCCCTTCCGTCGACTCGAAGGACGTCGCTACCGCTTCCACCACTTCAGGTCCGACCATGATGTTGGCCTGAATCGTGTAGTTGAGGCCCTGGCGGCTGCCGGCCCACTCTCCGTTGGTCTTGCCGGTATGGGCTGCAGAGCGGCCCTCCATGTCTATCATGCCGAGTTGCCTAGACTCGCGCCCCGGGTCCGTGGCCAGCAGCTGTGCAACAGCCACATTTGGCACCACCCCTTGCGCCATAAGATCGAGGCCCTTGCTCCCGTATTCGACCATCGTCGATGCCTGCGT
>JANPAM010000008.1:0-1676 GCA_031429915.1 Sphingomonadales bacterium
TCGAACTCTATCTGCGCATTTTGTAAAATTTTCTTGCACGGAATCGTCACGCCCATCGAAATCATTTGACATTTTCGGCAAAATGTAGGGATTACGTGGTTAATAGTGTGAAAACAACGTGGATTTTTTTGACAACGTAACGGTCGCCAATTGCGTCTGGAAAGCCTCTGCCCGATAGGCGGTCTATGGTTTATTCTATTATCCGGCCTGCCATATTCATGGCTGACGCAGAAGCGGCGCATGGTCTTTCGTTGGCGGCGCTAAAAATGTTGCCGCTTGGCGCTTCGACCAAGCCTAACCCTGCGCTTCAACAAAAGGTTTTCGGACTCGATTTCCCCAACCCGGTTGGTCTTGCACCCGGATATGACAAGAATGCCGAAGTTGCTTCAGCGATTTTGCGGTTGGGTTTTGGGTTTACCGAAGTCGGAACACTGACTCCGCGCCCGCAATCGGGGAACCCGCGCCCGCGTCTGTTCAGGCTGGTCGAGGATAGGGCTGTCATCAACCGGATGGGGTTCAACAATGACGGGCAGTCAGCTGCCGTCGAGAGGTTGTCGCGCTTCAAGCGTGACTTTTATGCCGGGCCGCTTGGAATCAACATCGGAGCGAATAAGGACAGCGACGACCGCGTTGCCGATTATGTTGCAGGTGTGAAAACGATGATAGCTTTTGCCGACTATCTGACTGTCAATATCAGCTCGCCCAACACGCCGGGGTTGCGTGCTCTGCAGGATAAGGCGGCGCTAGACGATCTGCTGGCGGCGGTGATGGCGGCGCGGACGGGCGCGATGCCGATATTCCTGAAGGTTGCACCTGATCTGGAGCCTGCCGACATCGACGATATTGTCGAAATTTCGCTGAAACACAAAATTGCTGCACTCATTGTATCAAACACCACGATCAGTCGCCCTCCGCTTCAGTCGCGGCACGCTGGCGAAAGCGGCGGTTTGTCGGGCGCGCCGCTGCGTAATCTAGCGCAGCAACGCCTGCGCGATTTCCGAAAGTGCAGTGGTGGTGCGATTGGCTTGATTGGCGTTGGCGGGATTTCCTCCGCCGAGGATGCCTATGCCCGAATTCGCGTCGGTGCATCATTGGTGCAGGTTTATAGTGCGCTGGTTTACGAAGGCCCGGGACTGGCCAAAGCGATAAACCGCGGGCTCATCCGCCTGCTTAAACGCGACGGATTTGCCAATATCGCCGACGCCGTGGGCATCGACAGCTAAGCAAGACTTTGCTTCGAAGTTTTTCGTCGCTAAGCAAGTGGACATGAAAAAATTCATTCTCGCCGTCGCGCTCGTCATCCCGCAACCACTGCTCGCTCAAGGTGTAGGCGTCACATCCTCCGCCGATCCGCGAGTAACCGACGCTGGAATGGAGATGCTTCGCAAAGGTGGTTCAGCCGCCGACGCGGCGATGGCGATGATGCTTGCGTTGACCGTGGTCGAGCCGCAATCGAGCGGCATCGGCGGTGGCGGCTTCCTGCTGTATCAGGATAGCAGCAAAGGGATTTTGAGCACAATCAACGGCCGTGAAAAGGCACCAGCTGCGGCAAAACCCGAACGATTTCTGACTGCCGAGGGCAAACCGATGGGTTTCCTGGCAGCATTCCAGGGTGGCAAATCGGTCGGTGTCCCCGGCAACGTCGCTTTGATGGCAGAAGCGCACAAGATGTGGGG
>JANPAM010000009.1:0-1842 GCA_031429915.1 Sphingomonadales bacterium
CCCCTTTGCCTTCAGCGCAGCCTTGGCACCTGCCACGAGCATATCGTTTAAATGGTCGTAAAACCGCGCTTCAACTATCAGGAATTTTGCCATTATTCGCCTCCGGTGCCGGGTATCGGTCGTTCGCCTACAATGGATAGGCCATACCCTTCAAGCCCGACTAAAGTGTGGTGCGTGTTGGTGAGCAGGATCATGTCGTGCACGCCAAGCTCGGTCAGGATTTGCGCGCCGCCGCCGTAATCGCGCAGTTCCTCGACCTCTGGTGCGCCGGCCTGTTTGCCCTCGGCGCGAAGCTGCATGAATCGTGAGACGACGCCTACCATCGGCTTGTTGATGACCACGACGACGCCACTGCCCTCCGCCGCAATCGCCTCCATCGACCGCGAGAGCAATCCGGTGCGTTCATTGTCCTCGCCAAAGACATCAACGAACATCGACATCGTGTGCATCCGCACCAGCGTAGGCTTGTCGGGATCGATCATGCCCTTACGCAAAGCCATCGTCTCGTCACCAGTGGCCTTGTTGAAGAACGTCATCGCAGTCCAGTCGCCGCCCCATTTGCTGGTGAATTTCATCTCGGCGCGCTTCTCGACAAGATGATCGTGCTTGCGGCGATAGGCGATCAAATCGCGGATCGTGCCCATTTTAAGATTGTGCAGTCGAGCGAACGACACAAGGTCATCCATTCGCGCCATCGTCCCGTCATCCTTCATGATCTCGCAGATCACGCTCGACGGGTTGAGCCCTGCCAGCCGCGAAATATCACAACCAGCTTCGGTATGCCCTGCCCGCACCAGCACCCCACCGTCGCGCGCGATCAGCGGGAAAACATGGCCTGGAGTGACAATATCGTCGCGGCCTTTTGCGGCGTCAATTGCGACCGAGACAGTGCGCGCACGGTCGGCGGCGCTAATACCGGTGGTGACACCTTCGCGCGCTTCGATCGAGGTCGTGAACGCGGTTTCATGCCGCGTGCCGTTCGCTCGGCTCATCAGATCGAGACCGAGTTGTTCAACGCGTGTCTTGGTCAAAGTCAGGCAGATCAACCCGCGACCGTGAGTCGCCATAAAATTGATCGCATCGGGTGTCGCCATTTGCGCGGGGATGATGAGGTCGCCCTCATTCTCACGGTCCTCGTCATCGACCAGAATATACATCCGGCCGTTTCGTGCTTCTTCAATGATCTCCTCGATCGGCACCAAGGCTGGCGAATCGTCGTTCGCGAACAGATAGCTTTCCAGCTTACGAAGTGTATCTGCGGTTGGGTTCCAGTCTGGCTGATCGAGGTCGCGAAGCGTATTGGCGTGGAGACCGGCAGCGCGGGCAAGACCGGAACGGGAGAGGCCACCGTCATTGACGAGGCTGCGGAGTTTGGTGATAAGTTGAGTGCTCATGATTCGTCATTTTCACATTGCAATGTGATTGTCAAAGAAAGAATCACATTAACTTGTAGGGAGAGCGCAATTGGCATCGACAGTCTGGGTGAAGAAATCGGCACTAACCGAGACGCAAATCCATGACGACACCGTTGCCGCGCTCGGCGATGGCGAAGTCCGGCTCAAAATCGAGAGCTTCTCGGTTACCGCGAACAACATCACTTATGCCGTTATCGGTGACATGTTCGGCTACTGGAATTTCTTTCCAGCAGAAGGCGACTGGGGCGTCGTGCCGATGTGGGGCCACGCGGTCGTCGAGGAATCGCAGCACCCCGACATCTGGGTTGGCGAGCGGGTTTATGGCTATCTGCCGATGAGTACGCATCTGGACGTCTTGCCCGGCAAGGTCAGCGGCGGCGGCTTCACCGACATGGCGGCGCATCGGCAGCCGATGAGCCCGATCTAC
>JANPAM010000010.1:0-1949 GCA_031429915.1 Sphingomonadales bacterium
TCGGTGACGCGGTTGGTGCGGAAGTGACGGGCAAGCCGCTTCAACTGTCGCTTCAAAGCTTCGATAATAAGCTCGCCCGCCATTGATGGCCCGTGCAGCACCAAAAGAACGGCGTCGTTACAGTCCGGAAAAGCGACGCGAGTTGATTCTGGATCACACCGCCGAAATTGTCGCGCGCGAGGGCGTCGCGACGTTAAGCATCGAACAGATTGGTCGTGAAGCGGGTATCAGCAAGTCACTGGTCTATGCCTATTTCCCAAATCTCACAGAACTGTTGCGAGATTTATTCAAGCGTGAAATGAAACGCTTGCGCAAATTGCAGGCCGCCGCCGCGGCCAACGCCGTCACATTTGAAGAGTTGGTCCGTTCGGTAACTCATGAATATCTTAAATATTTTGACGAGCGCGGACTTATAATCGAGCGATTGCAGGCAGAGCCAAGCGTCTCCGAAATGCACGACCCGACCGAATATGGACGCGATGCTGCGGTGGAATATCTGACCGATATTATCGTGGCTCATTTCGATCTTCCGCGCGACATCGCACGCGCGGCGACCGACATCTCGTTTGGCTTGCCTGCCTCTGCCGGTTCCTATCTCCACCGACATGATCTCGACCTTCAAACGCTTGAAGATATCACTGTAACAATGATCCTAGGGGCGGTGACGAGCCTGAAAACCGAATATGTCGGAAAGCATAAACCGCTTATGCGGATCATTGCCGAAACCGACTGAATTTACATTGGAAAGATGGTGTGCCCACCGTCGATAATGAGACACTGGCCAGTCATAAAATTGCTTTCGGGTGACGCCAGATAGACCGCGATCCCTTCCATATCCTCAAGCTTGCCAATCTCGCCCGATGCAGCACGACGCTTGCAAGCATCTTGGAAGTGCTTCGGCGTATCGAGAGACATTTCGGTTTCGACAAATCCAGGCAAAATCGCATTGGCCTGAATACCCGACCGGCCATATTCGATGGCGAGCGCACGAACGAGGCCTTGAACCGCTGCCTTGGTGGTCGAGTAGCCGGTGCCGCCGGGAATGCCGATGATACCAGCGATCGACGACGTGACGATCAGCTTACCGGGCGCGCTTTGTTCCAGCCAATGCTGCACGGCGAGTTGGAAAGTGGATATCACGCTCTGCAAATTGAGGTCGATTGTGCTCGCCCAGTCGGCGGCGCTCAGACTATGGAACGGCCCCCGGACGCCCGACCCGCCAGCATTGGCGAAGCAGCTATCGATCTTGCCGAAATGGGCAATGGTTGCGGCAAAGGCATCGGTGGCGGATTGCGGATCTGTGACATCGCACACAAACGCAAATGCCGTTCCACCCAAAGCTTCCAGTTCGGCTACGGCTTGTGCATTTTTGTCGGCATTGCGACCCCAGACCGCGATTTTCGCTCCCGATTTAACCAGACCTTTTGCCATCGCAAGGCCAAGCCCGCCATTACCGCCGGTCACCAAAGCCACATGGCCCTCAAGGTCGAAAATTTGCCTGTTCATTATCGAATTATCCTCGTCATTGCCTTGCCCCTTTATTCTGAAGTTTCAGTGCGTTTAGATTAGGCCGGAATAAAATGTGCTCCCGTCGCAGGTTGCGTAACTATTACCAATTGTGGCGCCATTCCGACCTGCCTCCAATGCGAATTCAATGCCGCATTTACTGTTTCGAATTTGGCTTTTGGCAAAATCGTGACGACGCATCCGCCGAAGCCGCCGCCAGTCATTCTGGCGCCGCCTTCACTGCCAATAGCCTTGGCAAGACAATCAACGAGTGCATCAATGGGTGGCAAACTAACCTCAAAATCATCACGAAGCGAAATGTGCGATGCGCGCATTGCCGTTCCGATTGTTGCAAGGTCTCCGGCGGTCATCGCATGATATGCCGACAATGTTCGTTCATTCTCGCTGACCACATGGCGAGCCCGTCGAAAGACCGTCTCATC
>JANPAM010000011.1:0-4565 GCA_031429915.1 Sphingomonadales bacterium
GCCTGCGCGGTTTCGATAAAGCTTCGGCACACCGGATGGGCAAACGATGAAATGTCTGTGACGTGCTGCGGCCCACCGCGCCCGTGATGCGCGCTGTGCCAGTCGAAATCCTCTGACTTTTTGAAGTAGGGTAGGACGTCGTCCCAGCCCCAGCCGTCATTGCCCATCGCCTTCCAGTCGTCAAAATCACGCGGTTGACCGCGCACATAGACCATCGCGTTGATCGAGCCGGAACCGCCGATAACCTTGCCGCGCGGCCAATAACTCCGCCTGCCTCCCAGCGCCTCAACCGGTTCGGTATCGTACATCCAGTTGATCCGCTTATCGAAAAACGTGCGGCCGTAACCAATGGGCATCTGAATCCAGATCGACCGGTCGCTGCCGCCCGCTTCAAGCAACAACACGGTATATTTGCCGCACTCGGTCAGCCGATTGGCCAGCACGCAACCCGCCGTGCCAGCGCCAACAATGATATAGTCAAATTCTTGCGTCACTGAACCGGATGCTGCGTCATTTCGAGGTGAAGCATGTTGCCGGTGTAGGGGTGGGCGCGTGCGACATCTTCATTCAACTCAACACCAAGGCCGGGCGCGGTTGACGGGATGACATGACCTTCCTCAAACTGGATCGGCGATTTCAAGATTTCGGTGTGGAACCCGTCCCAAGTCTCGATGCTCTCAAGGATCAGGAAATTGGGCGAACAGGTCGCAATCTGGATGTTGGCTGCGCCAACAATTGGCCCGCAATAAAGGTGCGGGGCGATCTGGACATGATCGACTTCGGCCATGCCAGCTATTTTCTTTGCTTCTAGTATTCCGCCGACGCGGCCAAGGTTCATTTGCAGAATGGCCGCTGCGCCAGCCCGCAACAGCCGCGCGAAGTCATATTTGGTGGTCAGCCTTTCGCCCGTCGCAATCGGTATCGAAGTGGCGCGTGCGACTTTGGCCATTTCCTCGGGTGCATCCGGCGGAACGGGTTCTTCCAACCAGAGCGGATCATATGGCTCCAGTCGCTTGGCAAGCCGTATCGCACCTGCCGCAGTCATCTGGCCGTGAGTGCCAAACAACAGGTCGGCCTTGTTACCAACCGCCTCGCGCAATTGTCTGGCAAAACGCTCGCAAAGATCCAGCGCCTCCAGCGAAAGCTGCCGCCCGTCGAATGCCGAATAGGGTCCGGCAGGATCGAACTTCAGCGCGGTAAATCCTTGCGCCAGATATTCCACCGCTCGCTCCGCTGCTAGATCAGGATCATGATAAACATCGCTCTGGTCGCCGGATTTCGGATAGATATAGGTATAGGCGCGCAGCCGTTCATGCACCTGCCCACCGAGCAGTTTGTAAACAGGCTTGTTCGCTTCCTTGCCAATGATGTCCCAGCACGCCATTTCCAGCGCAGAGAGCACTCCCATCAGCGTCAGGTCGGGGTGCTGCGTAAATCCGCTCGAATACACCCGCCGCCACATCGTTTCGATATCGTGCGGATCGTTGCCCGCGACATAACGCGCGAAAACATCTTCGATCATCCTGGCGACCAGATGCGGTTCGAACGGAACGCAGTAAGCCTCGCCGATGCCCGACACGCCGCTGTCAGTTGTGACCTTCACAAAAACGAAATAGCGCCCGCCAAAATGCGGCGGCGGGTTGCCGACTACGAACGTCTCGATGTCAGTCAGCTTTATTAGGTACGGAATCCGCTGATCGATTTGATCTCAAGGAAATCGCGCACGCCAAACTCGCCATATTCGCGGCCGTTGCCCGACTGTTTGTAACCGCCAAATGGCGCCATATAATCTTGGCTTGTGCCATTGATACTGACACCGCCCGCGCGCATCTGACGCGATATCCGGCGCGCCCGTTCCATGTCGCCGGTCTGCACATAGGCATAGAGGCCGTAAGGAGAATCATTGGCGATAATGATAGCGTCGGCTTCATCCTTGAACGGGATTAATACCAGCACCGGCCCGAACACTTCTTCTTGCGCGATGCGCATCTTGTTGTGCACTCCGGCAAAAACCGTGGGTTTCACATAATAGCCGCGATCAAAGCCATCGGCGCGACCCGTTCCGCCTGCGACTAACGTTGCGCCTTCATCTATCCCAACTTGGATCAACCCCTGTATCTTGTCATAATGGGCTTTGCTGACAACGGGGCCATAATGCGGCCCCTTCTCCATCGGATCACCAAGCTTTGCTTCGTTCGCAACGCGTGCAGCAATGGCAACTGCCTTGTCATAGACCGATTGTTCGATCAGCATCCGCGTTGGCGCGTTGCAGCTTTGGCCAGTATTGCCAAAACAATGCAGCACACCGCGCGTCACCGCCGCTTCCAAATCACTGTCGGCAAAAACGATATTGGCCGACTTGCCGCCCAGTTCCTGAGCAACGCGCTTAACGGTATCTGCGGCATTTTTGGCAATCTGGACGCCCGCGCGCGTTGATCCGGTAAAGGAAATCATGTCGACTTCGGGATGGCTGGTCAGGGCATCCCCTACGGATGCGCCGGTGCCGTGGATCATGTTGAACACGCCGTTGGGAAAACCCGCCTCATCGACCATTTCGGCGAACAACTGTGCAGAGAGAGGGGCCATCTCGCTGGGCTTCAAGATCATCGTACAACCAGTAATCAACGCAGGGCCAACCTTGCACACGATTTGGTTGATCGGCCAGTTCCACGGCGTGATCAGCACACAAACGCCAATGGGTTCATGCACAACGATGCCATCATCACCAACATCATATTCCCACGTCATTTCGCGCACGGCCTTGACTGTTGCGCGCAAATGGCCGGGACCGCTTTCGGCCTGAGCATCGTGCGAAAGGTCGTAAGGCGCGCCCATTTCGGTCGAGATGGCGGTCACCATCTCGTCGTAACGCCGTTCGAAAATCGCGATCAGTTTTTCAACCATTGCGATACGGTCATCAAGCGATGTCGCCGCATAATTTTCAAATGCAGCCCGCGCAGCTTTAACCGCAAGATCGACATCATCACGCCCGCAAACCGCAACGATAGCGCAGACTTTTTCGGTTGCTGGGTTCACCGCTTCAACAGTCGCGGTGGAAGTTGCAGGCGCGACCCATGCGCCGTTGATGTATGACTTCAAAGGCGAATTAGACATAACCACAGGCTCTTTTCTGATCTTCGATGATGTATTTTTCGGCGCGCCAATAATGCCATGCTGCCCAAAAGCCTGTCGGCGCGAGAACGAGCAACGCCAGGCGCAACGACGCAGCATCCGCTCCGCTTGGCCCAGCGAAATAGTCGCTTAACAAGCCAACGCCTTGCGGGGCCACAATAAGATTAAAGACATTCGCAATGAGCAACGAAATCGCGATGAACATTGCTCGCATCTTCGGCGGTGCAAGGTTCTGCGCCAATGAAAATGCCGGACCTATATAGAAGTATATGGCAGGGAT
The DNA here is from genome assembly GCA_031429915.1 of Sphingomonadales bacterium. GTDB lineage: Bacteria > Pseudomonadota > Alphaproteobacteria > Sphingomonadales > Sphingomonadaceae > Sphingorhabdus_B. The sequence continues at coordinate 3,413 of JANPAM010000011.1, forward strand.
GAATATCCACCACATCACTGTCGCGACGCCCAATGAATTCGTGTAATAAGCAATGATCGACGGGATTGTCGCTAAAGCGGTAACTACGCTTAGCAAACGCAAAATCTTGCGTGGATCATGATAGGCTGGGCGAGCTACCAACCAAGCTGTAAACAGCGACGCTGCAATTCCCATAACTAGGTGGATTGGGCCAACCACGGCCCCGGCTTCGCCAACATCGAGACCATAGGTCCGCTGAATGAAGGTCGGAGTGAACCACATCAATCCCCAACCCCACAACGCCGAGAGACCACTGCCCATCATCGCATGAACCGCTGCTTTCTGGGACCAGAGGAACTTCATGGTTTCAAGGATAGGCGGTGCCGGTTGATCGGACACTGCATCCAGCCGTCCGCGCTCAGGTTCTTTTATGGTAATGAAAATTATCAAAGCAAGGATGATGCCCGGTATACCGAGAACATAAAAGGCCGCACGCCAGCCATATTCAGCGGCAACTGCTCCCGCCATGTCAGCGCCGAGCCACGCACCAATCGGCGCACCGAGCGCGAATATCGTCATCGCCATCGCACGCCGGTTGACTGGAAAATAATCGGCGACAATCGAGTTGCATGACGGTGTTCCGCCTGCCTCGCCGATGCCGACGCCAATTCGAGCGAGCAACAACTGCATATAGCCTTGAGACATTCCGCAAAGCGCAGTCATTGCCGACCAAACCGCCATTGAAGCGGCAAGCAAATTCTTACGGTTGTAGCGATCGGCGATCCACGACAGAGGAATACCCATGGTGACATAGAAAAGCGCCAGCGACACCCCGGTCAGAAATGCAACACCGCTGTCGGTTAGATTGAGTTCAAGCCGGATCGGCTCAAGCACCGTTGACATCACATAGCGGTCGGCAATGTTGATTGTGTAGGCCAGCATCATGATGATGAGGACATACCAACGCTGCCCCAGCGTCGAGACATCATCGGCATTGACCGGCGCGGTCGGTGCAGTGCTCGCCATAAAATTCCCCCTCAGGTTGCGGCCAGTTCGGGCCCTAATATTGTGCGCAGCGGACCCAGATAGTCGCTGAAATTTTCCCAATGATCGACGCCGCTTTTGAAAATCGGTTGGCGCACCTGTTCATAACTTGCGGTTCGAACCGCGCGTT
>JANPAM010000012.1:0-5797 GCA_031429915.1 Sphingomonadales bacterium
GGCAACCGGCCTGAAACAACGCCTCGTCCAGTTTCTGCTGAAAAACCCCGAACCGATGCTCTATCACAACGAACCAATCTGGCAGGGCGACCGGATCGCCGGGTACATCCGATCTGGCATGTATGCCCATACCCTCGGCGGCGCCTGCGGGCTTGGCTATGTCGATTCTGCTGACGGCGGTGTGGTCGGGCCGATTGGTGCCGACGATTATGAGATCGAGATCGCTGGTATTCGCTACCCTGTCACCGCGTCGCTCAAACCAATGTACGACCCTACAAATGCCCGGATCAAAATCTGATGACGAACACCGAACTGATGAGCCGCCTCGTCGCCGATACGCGCATTGGGTATAGCCTGCCTCAGGAATTCTACGCGAGCGAGGAAGTGTTCGAGGCCGATTTCGACCAGGTGATAAGCCGGAAATGGATCCTTGCGGGACATGTCTCGCGAATCCGGAACAAAGGCGATTACTTTCTGTTCAAAATCGGCGGCGAACAGATCATCGTCATTCGCGAAAATGCCGACAGCGTTCGAGCGTTCTTCAACGTCTGCCGTCACCGCGGTTCGACCATTTGCCAAGCCGAAAGCGGCAACTCCCCGCGCCTTGTATGCCCTTACCACGCCTGGACCTTCGGCCTCAACGGACGGCTGATTTCTGCGCGGTTGATGCCAGAGGATTTCGACAAAGCCGAGAACAGCCTGATCGCCTGCCACATTCGCGTATTCCACGGCCTGATTTTCATTAACATGAGCGAGGATGAGCCGGTCGACTTCGACGCGACCTTCGGCGATATGGGGCCGATCCTTGATTATCACGGGATCGCCGACGCGCGCATTGCCCATGCTGGCAGGTACCCGACAACCGCCAACTGGAAACTGGTCGTGGAGAATTTCTTCGAATGCTACCACTGCGTCCCTTCGCACCCAGAATTCTGTTCAATGCATGCATCGGAATCGATTGTCGCGGTCGGCGCAGGGCCAAGTTCGGGTCCTGCCGAAGCTATCGCGGGTTTCGCGCCAAAACTTGCTGCGTGGGAGGAAAGTGCCGCTGCTTTGGGTCGACCCATCGGCACGATTGACGATCCGCCGGACAGCCGTCACCTGCGCCTGTTGATGCAACGGATGAACAAGGATGGCTGGGCCGCCGAAACGCAAGACGGCACCGCTCCCGCGCCGTTAATGGGCAAGCGCACCGCACCAGACAGTGGCAGAATGCACCTAAGCTTCAGCCCATTCAGCCAGATTGTCGCCGACGATCATTTCGTCATCCTCTTCCAATTCACCCCGCGCAGCGCCCTAGAATCCGACGTCGAGATGATCTGGCTGGTGGATGGCCGTTCGACCGAGGCCGATGTCGACATCGAAAAAATGATCTGGGGCTATCACGCGACTACAACGCAGGACAAAGTGATCACCGAGAATAACCAGAACGGCATCATGTCCAGCCGTTACCGCCCGGGCCGCTATTCCGATCAGGAAGGGAGCGTGATGAAATTCCAGAAATGGTACTTGAACCAGTTCGGCTTGAGCCTCGCGGAGTGACCATCCCGGCGACCATGCGCGCGGTTTTGCTGACCGGAAATGGCGGGTATGAGAAGCTTGAATTACGAAGTGATGTGCCGGTGCCAGTGCCGGGTCCAAACGATGTTTTAATCCGCGTCAGCGCAGCGGGGGTCAACAACACCGACATCAACACGCGTATCGGCTGGTATTCGAAAGCCGTCGCTGAGGCGACTGAGGCTAATGCGGCAACTGGAATTGATACTGCCGACGATGATGGCTGGTCGGGTGCGTCGTTCGTATTCCCACGCATTCAAGGCGCAGATGCCTGCGGGGAGATTGTAGCCGTAGGAGAAAACGTTGATCCGAAGCGCGCCGGTGAACGCGTACTGGTTGAACCAGTGCTTCGGGGCGAAAGCCGGTTTGATATCCGATATCTCGGTTCGGAAATCGACGGGGCGTTTGCCGACTATATGTGCGTGCCAGCGGTGAACGCTTACGTCGTTAAATCGCCGTTGTCCGATGCCGAGCTTGCAAGCTTTCCCTGCGCTTATGCTACTGCCGAGAACATCCTGACTCGTATCGATCTGGTGGCGGGCGAGCGCGTCCTCATCACGGGTGCGTCGGGCGGTGTTGGCTCGGCTGCAGTGCAACTCGCCAAACGCCGGGGCGCGGACATTATCGCCATGGCTAGCGCCGACAAAGCCGAGGCTGTACGCGCACTGGGTGCAACCAAAGTGATCCCCCGCGATGCTGATCTGGAGACGCTGTTCGGTCAGGAGCATTTCGATGCGGCGGTCGATATCGTTGGCGGCGCGCAATTCGCCTCAATTCTCAACACACTCAAACGGGGCGGGCGCTACGGCGTATCAGGCGCAATTTCGGGTCCGCTCGTCGAACTGGATTTGCGCACGCTTTATTTGAAAGACCTCCGCCTGATCGGGTGCACCGTTCTTGAGTCCGAGGTTTTCGGAAACTTGATCGACTATATCGAACGCGGTGAAATAAAACCGTTGGTTGCAGCAACCTATCCGCTGGCTGAAATTGTCGCCGCGCAGGAAGCGTTTCTGACCAAAAGGCATGTCGGGAAAATCGTCCTGACTCTTTAGACTGGTCGTGCTGCTACTCCAGTCTGGAGTAATTCACCGCCATTTCGCTTTCCGGTATCGACGGCAGTAACGGTAACTTGATGCTACCGTGCATTAGCATGTGATTTCGACGCATCTATTTAGCGGCCGGAATGATAACAATCTTAGTCTTTGTCGGTCGAAAAATGATTGTAACCGCAATCCGCTTGTGCGCGAACATGCCGCGTGAGACAGAAATTTTCGACAACCTGGACTATCATTGGCAGCATGGCCACGATCGTATGTTTGTTGCTCGTGTCGCCCTGCTTTTCCGAAATTGGCATTTGCGAACAATCTTTTGCGATGTGCTCCACACAATGTCCCGTCAAATGTGAAGCAGTCTGTGCAACCCCGGCTGCTCTGTCCAACTCCATCCTAAGTCCAGAGGTGCTTGTTGAAAATCGGCAGCGTGAACATTTGGGGAGGTCGGTATTGCCGTTATTCGGCCAGAATCTCGCGCCGGAAACTCCCCCTCCGCGATCAGGCTCAATTATCTGGCAAATATCAAACATTTTTGGAGAATTATCATGACTAAATTTTATCTTGCGACAGCAGCCCTATTTGTACTCTCGCCAGCAGCATTTGCGGCGACACCAGCTTCATTGTTTCAGGTAGTCAATGATTGCAACGGAGCGATGCATATCAGCCAGTTGCCTACGACTGCAACTAAGCGCAAAATTGCGTCGGGTTTATGGACCAACAGATACAGCTTTCGCTGACTTTTTGGACATTCAAAAAGTCAGAATGCTCAGTCAATAACTGCGATATACATCGGCGCTCGAGAGGAACATTTTGGCAATCGAGTCGTTGCTCGATAAAGGTGAAAGCATATGAAGTCGAATTCGGTAATACGGTCGGAAAGTGATGGTTTGAAGGTCGCGCGATCGTCGGTATTAGTTGTCGAGGACGAGGTAATCACGCGGATTACACTGGGCCAAAACTTACGTGACTTGGGCCACGATGTGATCGAGACCAGCAACGCCGACGAGGCTTTGGTGGTTTTTGAAGCTACGCTGCCGGATATTATTGTCACTGATATTCGTATGCCCGGTTCAGTTGATGGCATCGATCTGTGCTCGACTGTCCATAAAATTTATCCCGAGCTGCCTGTCATTATAGTGTCAGCGCATCTTGATCCCGATGTGCACGGATGTGATCCTCACACAAAATTTTTTCCAAAACCGTACTCAATTGTTGAGCTTGTCGAGGCGGTTCAGTCAACATTGGCGACACCGAGCAACTTCGCCTCTCAGCATGGGCCGCACATTTAACTATCGATCATATCAGCTATCTTGGTGGCAAGTTCCGTCATCGCAAAAGGCTTGGTGATAACTTCCATCCCAGGATCAAGGTGACCATTACCCACCGCAGCGTTTTCCGCATAACCGGTCACAAAGAGCACTTTTAGATATGGTCTAGTAACCCTTGCAGCATCGGCTACTTGACGTCCGTTCATGCCGCCTGGCAATCCGACATCGGTGATTAAAAGGTCTATTCGTACTTCAGAGTCAAGAATTTTTAGGCCGGACGGGCCGTCTTCGGCCTCCAAGCCGTTGTAGCCTGACTCCTCGAGTATTTCCATTATCAGCATGCGCACCATCGGCTCATCGTCGATAACAAGCACGGTCTCACCAGCTCCAACTTCTTCTAGAGAATCTGCTTTTATTACTTCTTCCTGTTCGATGACGCCCGAGTGGCGCGGGAGATAAATGCACATTGTTGTGCCGTGGCCGTCTTCGGAATAGACCCGGATCTGACCTCCAGACTGTCTTACAAACCCGTGGATCATCGATAGGCCAAGCCCTGTTCCTTGACCAATCGGTTTTGTAGTAAAAAATGGGTCAAAAATTCGGTCGATAATTTCCTTAGGGATGCCTGTACCGCTGTCTGTTACACAAATGGATATAAACTGGCCTTGTTTAAGATCCCGCTCTGTGCCGGCGCGTGCGTCAAGCCACTTGTTGGCGGTCTCGATAGTCATCCGCCCACCTTCAGGCATGGCGTCGCGAGCATTGATAGCCAGGTTTAAGAGCGCGCTTTCGAGTTGCGCTTGGTCAACTTTGGTCGGCCAGAGTCCTGCCGCTCCCACAACTTCAAGTTTGACAGACGGTCCTATGGTTCGGCTAATCAGGTCCTCCATTCCGCAAACAAGTCGGTTGACGTCTGTCGGCTTGGGGTCGAGCGTCTGGCGCCGGGAAAAAGCTAGCAGACGCTGAGTTAATGCCGCTGCCCGCCGTCCGGAAATTTGAGCCGCCGAAATGAACCGTTCAAGACCGTCCGGCCTGCCTTGAGAAAGCCTGCGCTCAATAATCTCCAAACTGCCCAAGATGCCTGCGAGCAGATTATTGAAATCATGCGCGATGCCCCCGGTAAGCTGGCCAACGGCCTCCATTTTCTGAGCTTGTCGTAGGGCATCTTCGGCCAGAGCTTGTTCAGCAAGCGCATCCTGCACACGCTGCTCCAACGTGCTATTTAATTTCTTTAGATCAGCATATAATTGGGCATTATCAACAGCGATTGCCGCGTGAGCAGCAATCCCAACCATGAGCTCTTCATGTTGTTGCTTGAATTTCCCCGGCTCTGCATGACCGAAAAGTATGCCACCCAGTACATCGCCGGTACGTGAATGCACGGGCACAGCTAAATAGCTGCGAACTGGCAGGTGACCATCCGGCATCCCCTTATGCGGTGCATTTTTTCCGTACCGCGGATCCGCTAATATATCATCGGATCTTATTACGCCTTCGCCTCGAAACGTAGGACCGAAGACTTCGGTCGGTCTGGGCATTCCGAAATGGTCGAAGTCGGACCGACGTGCGCCAGACAGCGTATATAACGCAAACTTCTCACCCTGCTCGTCCAGAACATTGTAAAAAAATGCTCCGAACTGGGCACCAGTAAGTTCTACGCCGGCGTCGGTGACCATCTGCACAATCTGTTCGAGCTCTATTTCTGCTGCGAGTGCCTGCCCTGTTTGATTGAGAGTTTCCAAGGTTTGACGCTGCTGCTTCTCGGCAGTGATTTCTCGCACTTCGATGATCGTTCCGATGGCGATACGGTTATCGTCTTCGATAGGGCTTGCGGTGAAAGCCACCGGGTAAAAGCTACCATCCTTGTGAACGAATATCTCTTCGCCATGCGGTTGGGCGCGCTCTGGAAATGCCCTATCT
>JANPAM010000013.1:0-2749 GCA_031429915.1 Sphingomonadales bacterium
GCAGGCTCGGCACCTTCTGCCGGGGCCGCTGGTGCCGCTGGCAATGGCAGGTTCGACCCTTGCGAATTGATGTAAAGCAACACTGCGGCACGCTCTTCAGGGTTACCCAGACCAGCAAAGGTCATTTTGTTGCCGGGCGCATATTTTTTAGGGTTGGAGAGCCATTCGCTCATCGCCTCGAAAGTCCAGGTTCCGCCCTTGCTTTTTAGCGCATCCGAATACGCAAAGCCGGCGTGGCTCGCCAAAGGCTTGCCCAGCACGCCATTCAAATTGGGGCCGATACCATTGGCACCGCCTGCCGCAATCGTGTGGCAAGCAACGCATTTTTTGAAAATCGCTTCACCCTTGGCAATATCAGCGGTGGCCAGCAATGTCGCAATTGGCACGACAGCAGCCCCGCCAGCTTCGCCAGATTCAACACCCTCGATCGCATAGCCTTGCTTGCCGACTTCGGGCAATTCTGGATGAAAATACATGCCCGATGCGATGGAAAGCCCCAGCGCCGCAATGCCTCCGCCCAGAACCCAGCCAGCAATGGTGTTATTACGATCATCCATGAATATCAGCCCTGAAAATTTGTTGGGCACAGAAATCAGTGCCCCTGATGAATCTTTTGCCCCTCTAATCCGGCTGACGGGGCCGTGCAAGTGCCGAAATCCGGTCTTGCCCGATATGGCGCCCTCGCCTACCCAGCAGTCCGATATGGACAGCTATCCCGCCCCTGCGCTTGCAAAAGTCAAAATCATGGTAGCCAGCGCTGCGACTGACCCTTCCCGGGCAGTCGCTTTTCAAGGTGCGCCGGGTGCCAATTCACATCTCGCGGCGCTTGAGTTCGATGCCGATTGCCTGCCGCTGCCCTGTTTCTCGTTCGAGGATGCAATCGACGCAGTGAAGGACGGGACTGCCGCGCGCGCGATTATCCCGATCGAGAATTCGCTTCATGGCCGCGTTGCCGATATTCATTTTCTGCTGCCCGAATCAGGGCTGTCGATCATTGCCGAACATTTCATGGTGATCCGCCACTGCTTGATGGCGAAGTCGGCAGATGCCAAACTGACCACCGCGATGAGCCATCCGCAGGCGCTTGGCCAATGCCGCCATTATCTGCGCGAGCACGGAATTATCCCGGTGGCCTATGCCGACACCGCCGCCGCCGCTGCGTTTGTAGCGGATAATGACGACCCGAGCGCAGGCGCGATTGCCCCGCCGATTGCGGCAGAGCTTTACGGCCTTTTCGCGGTAAACGACGCGGTGCAGGATGATGAAAGTAATACGACGCGTTTCGTTGTGCTGTCGCGCGATCCGGTCACTCCGCGCTCAACCGATGGCGTGTTGATGACCACGTTCATCTTCCAGGTAAAAAACATCCCTGCGGCGCTGTACAAAGCGATGGGCGGGTTTGCCACCAACGGCGTCAACATGACCAAGCTGGAAAGCTACCAAAATGGTGGTCGATTTGCCGCTACCGAATTTTTCGCCGATATCGAAGGTGCGCCCGGCGATGAAGCGGTTGACCGCGCGCTCGATGAACTGCGCTTTCATTGCAATTCGGTTCGGTTGCTCGGCACGTACGAGCAAACACGCAAACGCGGATAATGCCGTTGGACCTTATGCACGAGTCAGACGTTATCCTTTGACCCACTTCAAAGGAAATTCGACATGGCAGACCTATCGCAAATTCAGGAACATGCAGAAGTCATCGGCGCAGACGGCGGCCATGTTGGCACCGTTGACAAAGTTGATGGTAACCGGATCAAGCTGACGAAAAAAGATTCAGGTGAAGGATCGCATGAAGGGCACCACCATTATATTTCTGGCGGCCTAGTCGCTGGTGTAGAAAACGGCACGGTGCGTCTTTCCGCCAACGCCGATGTCGCGGTGACGTTCGAAGAAGAAGAGCAATAAATATCTAGGCAGCTTTGGCGAGGTCGATCAGCGCTGACTCCAGCGCGTCGACAAACTGTCCAGTAGCATTGTCCCAGGTGAAGCTCGCGCCAAAGGACGCTATGGCCGAGCTATTACAATTCATTGCCCGTTCGATGGCGGTCTCCAAACAATCATCGACAGCGCCAATTCGGTAAGCCAACTGATCGAGCGCGCCACGCCCGTTTGCGCCAATGATGTCTAGCGGCCCGGGCACAGGATAGCCTGAAACGGGCACTCCGCAGGCCAGCGCCTCGATCATCACCAATCCGAAGGTATCGGTCTTGCTTGGAAAGACGAAAACATCGGCGGCGGCATAAGCTTGCGCCAGTTCATTGCCTGACAACGATCCCATAAATAAAGCTTCCGGATATTTCTGCTTGAGTTCGGCCGTCGCCGGGCCGTCACCCACAACGACTTTAGTCCCCGCAACTTTGGCAGCCAGAAAGCTCTCTAAATTCTTCTCGATTGCGACGCGCCCGACCGAGAGCAAAATCGGTCGCGGCAAGTCGGCCAGCGCTGCATGCTGCTTTATACCAGTGCGGAAAATTCCGGTGTCGATGCCGCGAGTCCAAAGCCGCGTTTGTGTAATGCCCCGGCTCGCGAGTTCATCCATCAAGCGCGGCGTGGCTACCAGCACTGCCCTCGATGGCGCATGAAAACGACGCATTACTGGCCAGAAGAAATCAGGCGAAAGTCCCGTCCGGACTGATGCATAATCGGGGAACCGCGTGTGGAATGCGGTGGTGAATGGCACATCGTTCGCGATGCACCAACGCCGCGTGCTCCAGCCAATCGGACCCTCTGTCGATATATGAACGATATC
>JANPAM010000014.1:0-5024 GCA_031429915.1 Sphingomonadales bacterium
GTCGGCATCTGTCGCCGAAATAGTTCGGAAGCTCGTGGCCTGAGTCTGGTTTGCACCCATCGGGAGAATGGCCCGATCCTCTAGCGCCTGTTGAATGCGTGCTTGCAGCGCTCCCGGCAGCCTATCGACATGGTCGAGAAAAAGCGTGCTGCCGTCGGCAAGCCGAAGCTGCCCACTGCGGGGAAACTGGGCACCCGCAAACGCGCCGCTGACATGGCCAAACAACAGGCTCTCGGCCTGGTCACCGGGTAACGCGCTGCAATCGACACTGACCATCGCCTTGCGTCCACGCGGGCTTCGGCGGTGAAGCGTTGCGGCAATCAGGCTTTTGCCAACGCCGCTTTCGCCGGTGATCAGGACGTCGATATCGGCCTGCGCCAGTTGAGCCATTGTCTGGCGCAATTGTTCGATCTCGGGCGACTCACCAAGAATTGCGCCGCCGACCGAGGGGACGGGATTTTCGCGCAAGTTCCGGTTTTCAAGTACAAGCGCGCGTTTTTCCAGCGCGCGCCTGACCGACGCGGCCAACGCCGTCCCGTCAAACGGCTTCGAGAGAAAATCATACGCGCCGCGCCGGACAAGATCGACCGCGGTCGCGATATCGCCGTGGCCTGACATCATGATGACAGGGATCTCTGGATCGCAGCGGAGCAGGCGATTGAACAGGCCACTGCCATCGAGGCCGGGCATCCTAAGATCGGCAATGACAATGCCGGGGAAACTGGAATCGATTGCCGCCAACGCACTTTCAGCATCGGCAAACTCAATCGGGTTCAGCTGTTCGAGTTCCAGCATCTGGACTAAAGCTGAGCGGATATCGGCCTCGTCATCGACAATCGCGATTGATGTGACCTTGCCAAATGCCATCATGCGGCCTTCAACGTTATTTCAAACGAAACGCCCACTTTCGAAGGCACGAGATTCAGTTCGCCGCCAAAATCGGCAATGATGTCACGGCAAATGACGAGGCCAAGCCCGAGACCGTCATCCTTTGACGTGGTGAAGGGCTGGAACAAACGTTCGCTCAGCTCTGCATTAATACCCGGTCCGTTGTCGCGGATAATGATCGACACGGTCTGACCGATGCCATGAATAATAATATCGATCTGCCCGCCGTCACCCATGGCGTCCATAGCGTTCTGCATCAGGTTGACGAACACCTGTTCCAGTCTGCCTTGTTCGCCGATTACACTGATATCTACCGGGTCGATATTCAATGCTGTACCCGTCGTCCGGATCCGGTCGCCCAGCAGCAATTGCATCCCCTCGAATACCGCCTGCAATCGAACTTTGCCGAGGCGGCTGTCACCACGCCGTGCAAACCGCCGCAACTCCTGCGTGATCGCGCCCATCCTTCCCGTTAGCGCGCTGATCTCTTGCACTGCTGTCGTTGCCTCGGCTGTGCGGCCACTCTCGATCAGCCTGCAGGCGTTTTGTGCCCTGATCCCGATAGCCGTCAGCGGCTGGTTTATTTCGTGGCCGATTCCGGCGGCCATCTGGCCGAGGCTCGATAGCTTGTTGGCCTGCACCAACCGGTCCTTGAGGTCGGCAATCCGATTGGCGTTCTCGCGCTGCTCCGCCGCGATGATTGCCCGGCGGCGGAATATGTAAAAGACAGCAAGCGCCGTGATCAGTCCTGCCATCACCAGAACTACCAACCGCCCAAAGTTACGGGCCGAGTTAACTGGCTTTTCAAACGGCGCTATAACGTAAACCGACAATCCATTGGGGAGGGCTTCCCGCGCGGCAATGAACCTCGTCTCGTTTTTAAACTCATCAGCACCGTCAATCACGGCACCCTGAGCGAAAAGCGCATTTTGTTGAAGCGGCGCGTTACCGAACTCCACCTGGGCACGCAGCTTTTCCTGTTCGGAATCATCCAGTCTCCGGATAGTCTGGAACCGCCACGCCGGAACACTGCTGACCAGAATGACGCCTTGTTTGCTGGCAACAAATGTCGAACCCGCCGACGATGCCCATTCGCTCTCCAGGCCATCGAACCGTATTTTGACGACGATTACGCCCGTGGCTTTCGCTCCTGTAACGACGCGGCGCGCAACGAACAGGCCGGGGATCCGGCTTCGGGTACCAAGTGCGTATTGCTCCCACTGACCGGTGCTGAGAGCTTGATTAAAATAGGCCCGGAAACGGTAATTCTCTCCGAGGAAACTGTCGGACTGCCGCCAGTTACTCGACGCTACGGTTGTCCCCTGATCGTTGAGCAGGTAAATCACCGAGGCATCGAGCGCCGTATTCAGGTTGGCCAGCCTTTCGTTCAACCGACCGACGGCTGCACTCGACCGAGTGTCGAGCAAAACGCCGACGTCGGAATCGGCTGACAGCGTGGTCGCGACCAAACGGAATTTATCGACTTGGCGCTGGTAACTCGAAGCAGTCAGACGCGCGACATTTGATAGCCGGTCACTTTCTGCGGCGATTGCGCGGCGTTCAGCAATGCCGTCTGACACGATCACAGCCCCGGCCAACAGCAGCACTGCCAAAATGGCGAAGAGGGCTGTGCGTCGATTGCGCCGGATTTTGGCAAAGTTCCAAAACATGATTCGATCAGACTAGGCGAAAATCCGCACATGGAAAGATAAAATGTGCGAAATTTCGCACAACTACAATGGCGCAACTTTGCATTTGTTACTTATTGCAGTAACTTAGCATTTATCACGTTTCCCTTCCTTGGTAATTTTGACCTCGCCATAACGCAGTTGAGCGAGCGTGATTTGAAATCGCGCCGTCAGGGAGAGGTATGATAATTCCGCAAGCGCCAGTCTCGGCTCGTAAGACGCCATTTTATGCTCATCTGTATTTTCAAGTTCTGGCCGCAATCGGGTTGGGCATCGCGCTCGGTTTTCTATCGCCTGAAACCGGCGTAGCGCTGCAACCGCTCGGCGACGGCTTCATCAAACTTGTAAAAATGATCATTGCTCCGGTCATATTCCTGACCATCGCCACTGGAATTGCGGGAATGGGCCAGGTTGCTGCTGTTGGCCGGGTCGCGGGCAAGGCCTTCGCGTACTTCCTAGCGGTTTCGACGCTCGCGCTAATCATCGGTCTGGCAGTCGCCAACATCGTGCAGCCTGGCGCTGGTCTCAACATCGATCCGGCGACGCTCGATGTATCAGCCGTCAAAACCTACGCCGACAAGGCCCATGACGTGAGCATTGTCACCTTCCTGCTCGATATCATTCCGACAACCGTGGTTTCGGCACTCACCGACGGGTCGATATTGCAGGTCCTGTTAGTGGCGGTTCTGTTCGGCATTTCGTTGGCAATGGTCGGCGAACCCGCTGCGCCGGTATTGCGAGCGCTCGAAGGGATCAGCGCCGTCGTTTTTCGAATGGTGGCGCTGGTGATGCGAGCTGCCCCAATCGGCGCATTCGGGGCAATGGCCTTTACTATCGGAAAATACGGCATCGGAACCTTGGTGTCGCTCGGTTCGCTGGTCGCAACATTTTACGCAACGTCGCTGTTGTTTGTCCTGATTGTGCTGGGCGGAATTGCGCGGCTTAACGGTTTTTCGATTCTAGCGCTTATCCGCTATCTGAAAGCGGAATTGCTACTCGTGCTTGGCACGTCCTCCTCTGAAGCGGCGCTGCCGTCGCTGATTGACAAGATGGAGCAGGCTGGCTGCGCAAAGTCAGTTGTCGGTTTGGTGGTCCCCACCGGCTATTCGTTCAATCTCGACGGCACCAACATCTATATGACGCTCGCAGCATTGTTTATTGCACAGGCTACAGGTGTAGACCTGTCTCTTGGCGAGCAACTGGCTTTGCTGCTTGTCGCGATGATCAGTTCTAAAGGCGCAGCAGGTGTGACCGGCGCCGGTTTCATCACGCTCGCGGCAACGCTGTCCATAGTGCCTTCGATCCCGCTGGCAGGGCTGGCGCTGATCCTCGGCATCGACAGGTTCATGAGCGAATGTCGTGCGCTGACGAACTTCATGGGCAATGCAGTCGCAACGATAGTGGTTGCTCGCTGGGAAGGCGCACTTGATACCGATCAACTGGCGAGCGCACTTGCGGGCAATCCCGGTGCAGCGAGCGATATCACAGATACAGTTATGCCGATCACACCGCCTGCGGGTTTGCGTATCGGCGAGCAGGACGCAGATTAAAGAAGAAATAAAAGTACGGGAGAGGGAAAATGAAAATGAACACTAATCTTTGGTTGGCATCTACTGCCTTGATGTTGAGCTTTGCCGCGCCTGCCTTAGCGCAGGATACAAGTGTGCCGGTCGAGGAAGCTGAGGCCGCGCCAACCGCTGAGGAAGAAAGCATCACCGTAATTGGTTCGCGCGGCAAAGCGCGAACCGATGTAGATCGCCCAGTCCCCGTCGATGTAGTCAGCACCGAGGATCTGGCTGCAACCGGGCAAACTGATTTGGGCCAGCAGGTGCAGTTCACTTCGCCGTCGTTCAACTCGTCAAAATACGGGGTCAACGGTGCGACCAACTTTGCCGATCCTGCTTCGCTGCGTGGCCTAGCGCCCGATCAGGTATTGTTGCTGATTAACGGCCATCGTCGCCACCAGTTCTCCGCTCTCAATTTGAATGTGTCGCCTGGACTTGGCACCGTGGTTTCGGATTTGAACAGCATTCCGACCGCCGCCGTTCAGCGCATTGAAGTCCTGCGCGACGGTGCTGCCGCTCAATATGGGTCGGATGCAATCGCCGGGATCGTCAATCTTGCCCTTAAAGACAGCGATGAAGGCGGGTCGGTTGGCATAACCACCGGACTAAACAAAGAAGGCGACGGCTTCACGATCAAGGGTTCAATCAACCACGGCCTTAAGCTTGGGTCAAACGGCGGTTTCATAAACTATACTCTGGAATATTTCGGCACCGAAGGCACGAACCGTTCCGATCCCTATGACGGAATTTTGTATCCGGCAACGCCTGCTAATTATTCAACAACTGGCCCGACTGCGGCGTTCCCTTACACCACTGCCAATCCCCGCGCTGATCGCGGTGTGTATCCGCAAGGCCCGTTCGTTGTCGGGAACTACGGTGCAAA
>JANPAM010000015.1:0-1931 GCA_031429915.1 Sphingomonadales bacterium
ATGAGCGCTGACATCCTGTCGCGGTACGGCGGCGAGCCGATGATGGTAGTCTCCCCCGACGTTGGCGGTGTGGCGCGAGCCCGCGCGCTCGCCAAACGGCTCGACGACGCGCCTTTGGCTATCGTCGATAAACGGCGCGAGAAAGCCGGTGTGTCCGAGGTGATGAACATCATCGGTAATGTCGAGGGCAAATTCTGCATCCTTCATGACGATATGGTCGATTCTGGCGGGACGCTCTGCAACGCAGCGGCTGCGTTGATCGCCAATGGCGCAACTCAGGTCGTTGCTTATTGCACGCATGGGGTGTTGTCCGGTGAAGCGGCCGACCGCGTGACAAGTTCGGTTTTAAAAGAGCTGGTGATTACCGACTCCATTCAGGCCACCGATGCCGTCAACGATGCGCCCAATATCCGGCATTTGCCGATTGCGCCATTGCTCGGCGAGGCGATCCGCCGGATTGCCGACGAGAGTTCGGTGTCGAGCCTGTTCGATTGATGACCCCTGCCGATATCTCGTTGGCAAATCGCTTGGCCGATACGGCGGGAGCCGCGATCCGTCCGTTCTTCCGTGCCAGCTTTGCGCACGAAACAAAAGCCGACGCATCGCCTGTCACCGAGGCAGACCGGGCGGCTGAGGCGGCTATCCGCGCTATACTTGATGCCGAATGCCCTCATGACGCCATTATCGGTGAGGAATATGGTGAGAAAACAGGAACGACGGGCCGTAGTTGGGTCATCGATCCGATTGACGGCACCGTTAGCTTTATGGCTGGTCGTCCGATTTTCGGGACTTTAGTTGCTTTATTGGAAGATGGCTGGCCAACACTAGGGGTGATCGACCAGTGCATCGGTGGCGAACGGTGGATTGGCGCTGCCGGACGAGAAACCACGCTTAACGGCATGGCAATCCGCACCCGATCCTGCCGCTCGCTTGGTGAGGCCGTGCTCGCCAGCAGCGGTCCTCAATATTTCGACGAGCATAACGCCGAACATTTTATGGCGTTGGCGGCGAAGACCGCGCACAAACGGATGGTATGGGGCGGCGATTGCTATAATTACGGGCTGCTCGCCGCCGGACATATTGACCTTGTCGTCGAGAGCGGACTTAAGCTGCACGATTTTGCGGCGCTCGTTCCGGTGGTTGAAGGTGCAGGCGGCATGATGTGCGACTGGAACGGTGAACCGCTCCACGCCGCATCCGACGGTCATGTGATCGCTTTGGGCGATCCGGCACGGCTCGAGGATGTGTTGGAGGCGCTCGCTTGTCGGCATTGAGCGAATTTGGCCAATCTCGCTTCATTCTGCCAGCAGCTGCGCTGCGCCGTTATGTCACTACCTATTATTTCTTCGATCTGGATTCGCCGGACGGTCGCGAAGTAGCAGATCTGCTTCATCCGGAATGGGCGAGCGCCCGGTTCCTGTTGGAGGGCAGCGTCGATGCAAGCGTTGTTCCCGACCCGCCAGTGACCGTCCCCACAGCCAGCCTGACCGGGCCGACGCTTCGCGCGTGTCATATACGTTTCGGTAAAGCCAGAATGGCTGGTATCGGTATTTCGCCATTAGGCTGGCATAACCTGCTCGGCATTGATGCAAGCAGGCGAACCAACCAGGTGTTCGATGTTACCAGCGACCCGGCGCTTCGGCTTTTTGACAAAATCTGGCGAAATATTGGCGAACAGAAAGATGCCGAAAAAATCGCTACGATATTCGATTCTCTCCTGCTTGCGAAACTTGGTCCATCAGACGAAAAAGAGAATGATATCGAGGCGTTTCACCGGGCGCTAACCAACCCGGATATGGCAAATGTGGCCCAACTTGCCGAATCCCTCGATATACCTGCCCAGCGTATCGAGCGCTTGTCGCGCCGGGTTTTCGGATTTCCGCCGAAACGGCTCCTTCGAAGGCAACGGTTCTTGCGCACTCTGGGGGTCA
>JANPAM010000016.1:0-1643 GCA_031429915.1 Sphingomonadales bacterium
TCCAACGTCATGCTTACGCAGCCAAAGCGCTCGGCCAACTGGTTGGTCGACATCGTCAGGTTCGCCTTGCCAGCACCCGCGATTGGATAGCCAAGCTTGGTCTGGAAATCGGGGGTGCGGTCGGACAGGCGCTTCAGGAACGCGTCGTACCGCGCACCCTGCTCGTCGGTCCATGAGGGAATGCCGTGAAAACCGGCGATGAAAGCGGCGGGGATGGCTTCGTCGCCATGGACGTCCATCGCCCAGTGAACGCCGCTTGCGTCCATTGCGTTTCGAATGGCCAGAACTTCGGGGCTTTTTTCAAGCGAAGGCGTAGCCCATTCGCGGTTCAGGTTCACGCCCGCATAATTGGTGCGCAAATGCCCGCGACAGCTGCCGTCGGGGTTGCAGTTCGGCACGATATGCAGGCGGCATTTCTGGCGCAGGGTGCGCGCGTGGGGGTCGGACGGGTCAGTGAGCATTGCCAGCGCACCCTCCATCCAATATTCCGCCTGCGTTTCGCCGGGATGCTGGCGGCCGTAGAGCCAGACCTGAATATCGCCCTCACCCATTGAAAGGCAATCAATCGGCTGGCCTTCAAGGCTATGGCCGAGGCAGCGGTAATCGACACCCTCATGCCCTGCGATATCGGCGACCAGATCATGATGCCGTTCCATGCTAAACGGCGCAAAATACGCAAACCAGCACAGGTCGCTCGCGGGCATATAGCGAATGGTCAAAGTTCCGCCGTCGTCGTTTTTGTCGTAGGTCGACGGCGCCCTGCCCCAATATTCGCGGTCTTCGGACACGCAGGCGTTATAATCGGGCCAGCCTCCCGGATATGCGCTGCCCTCAAGCCCTGTTATCCGCAGCGTGATTTCTTCGCCCGCCACGCAAGCGACTCGGAAATGAAACCACTGCGCGAACTCAGAATCCTTGTCCTTACGGATGCCAAGGTTGGCGGTCGCGCCGTTAACGCTGTGGACGATGATGTTGCCGCTATCGAACGCGGCGTTTATGTCAGTGATGCTCATGGAACGCGAATAGTCTCACCTGACACGCCGGGGAAGTCCTTAAACATCGCTTCGGCCAGTTTCGATGCGGCGATGCCGGGTTGGGCCGCCGGTGAACCTGCCTTGGCGGCTTGCGAGGCCTTGCCCTCCCAGATTACCAGATTGTCGCTGCGGCGGATGATGCGGACTGACAGTGTAGTTTCGACCTGTGCCTTCGGACCGTCGCCCAGATTGATACCAACGCCCAAGCCCACGCCCGAACCATAGCTTCCGGTCGATCCGCCCACCCCGACCGAAACCGGCGAGCGGCGCTCGGGTTCGAACCTTTCGGTACTAGCGCGTACTTCGGCGGTGACATCCGACCCGCCGATTCTCTCGGCATAGCCCAGCCGCTGCATCTCCCGCGCTACTGCGGCGAGATAGGGGGTTGCGGCAAGACTTTGGCCAGCGGCGGCGTCGCCTGCCACTGCAACCGAGTATGTCCCGCTGCCATAGGTCACGCCTTCACTCGCGCGGTTGAAGCGGGTGACTTCTACGGGGCCGGTTGGAACCACACATGCAGATAGGGAAACAAGTGCGACAAGCGGCAAAAGGCGGGCTGTGATTATCATGCAATTATCCTTACGCCGCGCGTATATGATGGCAAGCGAT
>JANPAM010000017.1:0-2101 GCA_031429915.1 Sphingomonadales bacterium
CGTCATAATCCTGTGTCATCCCGATCAGGATAGCTTCAATGCCGTAGTCGCCAAAACGTACTGCGATGCAGTCCGCGCGTGCTTTCACGAAGTAATTATCCGCGACCTTTACAGCCTCAATTTCGATCCGGTATTAAAAGCGGACGAGCAACCTTCGGCACTCGAATTTACTCCATTGGCAGACGTCGAGACAGAGCTTGAAGTGCTTGCTAAAGTCGACGTCATCGTCTTCATTTACCCTATCTGGTTTGGGACGCCGCCCGCAATGTTGAAAGGCTATGTCGAACGCGTGCTGGGCGCAGGTTTTGGCCACCGTCTAATGCGGGAGCGGGGCGGAGGGTCGGTAGCCGCCGGCAAGCACCTCGTCAGTATCACAACCTCGGGAAACAGCAGCCAATGGCTTGAATCGCAGGGTGCAATGGTATCGCTGCACAACGTTTTCGACAGTTATCTGGCCAACGCATTTTCTATGGCGTCGCATGCGCATTTGCATCTATCAGATGTCGTCGCAGATATGAGTGATCTCACCGTTCGGCGGGAGTTGTTCCAAGTTACAGAATTTGCCGACGCTACATGCGCAAAGCTGCTCAACTCACGGACTCAAACATTACAACGCGCTTTTTGATTCAAGGCAATTCTCGACCGCTATGCCATCTCCGTAAGTAACCGGTCGAGCGGCACGGTCGCAAAAGTAGTAAAACTGTCGGCCAGCGCATAGGGTATAACGAGCATCCGTCCATGAACCATGGCACCGCAAGTGTAGGCGATATTGGGGACATAGCCGTAACGTTGATCCGGGCTGGGCCTTATCAGCGGATAAGTAGAGCGCGCCAAGAGTTTAGATGGATCACCCCGGTCGAGTAGGCAAACGCCGATGCAATAGTTTCGCACGGGACCGACGCCGTGAGTGATAACGAGCCAGCCCTCATCGATTTCTATCGGCGATCCACAATTACCGATTTGGACATATTCCCAAGGCCAGCGCGGCGACACGATGGTGGAACCACCTTTCCATTCATACAGGTCGGTAGATGTCAGCAGCGAGATATTCTCATGGTCCTGCCGCCCTAGCATCGCGTAGCGACCATCAATGCGCCGTGGGAATAGCGCCATTCCCTTGCCGGGAGCTGCATCACCACGCAGCGCAGTTAATTCGAATGTCTTGAAATCAGTTGTGCGAAGTATTTCTTGCCGGATCGCTTCACCGCTAAATGCCGTATAGGTCCCATAATAAGTGATATTGCCGTCGTCGTCTGTAAAACGGACAAGCCGGATATCCTCAATTCCGTGGCGCTGGTGCACCGTGACTGGAAAGATGACGGTTTGAGAAAGGTCATGGTCCTTGTCGCAATACAATCGCACGCCCGGATCGTCGGGCGCGCCGCCGGGAATCATTTCGATCCGCGGTGTTATTGTTTGAAGGCCGGGCGTATCTAGAACAATTGAGCCGTTGGCGTGGCATATCCCGGTACGGAATGCGATCGACGACACATGCCCTTCGCCAACCGCGCGCAGCGATAACACAAACCGCACATCGCCCTGGGCCGTCCCCATTTGATCGGGGTGAGGCACGATGCTCGGGTTAAGCAAAGCCGCCGCCTCAAATGCATATTCTTCACTAAAATACGCTCCGGTCAGCAGCGATTGTTTGCGGCTTATCGCGCAGTGGTCGATTAGCAGGCCATTTACCTCGTGATAACGACGCAAAAAGACCTCCTCTAGGTCGCTGTGTCGTTCGGATACGGCCGCCGTGACGCGGTCAAGCTCGATGCCGAGCTCGGCTGTATCCAATGCCAGTACGCGATCGGCGATCCGTTGCGCCCGCGGGCGATCTTGGGGCGCTGGATCATCAGCGGGTACAAACGGCCGGATGACTACGCGTGCCGGATCGGGCCGCAAAATAATCGGCAAATAGGCCATGATATCGGCTGGGGGCATTTCGGACTTAGCTCCGCTTTCTAGTGGTTTGATCGGCAACCTTTGCACTAGGACTGTAGCTTTGCGGGCATGTCACGCGCTTGCAAAAGCAGCGTCAATCGATGGACGGCCTGCGTCAGCGCCAGAACCTCCTGCTCCCGCAGCGCGTCGATTTTATCGTGGA
>JANPAM010000018.1:0-3285 GCA_031429915.1 Sphingomonadales bacterium
ATGGTGTAATGGGAGTTGTTCCCGCGATAGGAACATGTGGAGGCGTTAAATGAGCCGAGCAGAGGCAACACCCGCAGCACGTGGTTCGGGAGAATTCTCAGGTCATAAATTACTCGTTTTAAGTGCAGTTCTGGGCCTCACCACCAGCATGAACGCCGTCATGATCTACAGTCTGGGCTCGTTTATCGGACCATTGAACGCCGAATTTGGCTGGGACCGCGGAAGCATCTCGCTTGCGGTATCGGTCCTGACGTTTGGCGTTTTCCTGTTCGGGCCAATTGTCGGCAGGCTCTGCGACAAATATGGTGCAGCCAAAGTCGGGGCTTTGAGCCTGCTCGGTTACGGCCTTGCGGTGATTGCCATGACGATGTTCGTCACTAACCTTTACAGCTTCTGGCTGGCCTATTTTTTCATCGCCATGCTCGGTGTAGGATCGACGCCAATTGTACTTGTAAGACCGATTACCGCCGCATTCGACAAACGGCGTGGCTTCGCCTTGGGGATCGCTCTTACCGGCGCCGGGCTTGCCGGCTTCTGGGTTCCCAATGTCGTAACCGAAGTCAGCGCCGCGTTTGGCTGGCGCGCCGGATACTGGACGATTGGATCGCTTGCTATGCTGGCTGCTCCGGTCGTATGGTTCGGCTTTGGCCCGTCAGAACGACGCGCGACCGCCGCTGCATCGACCGCTGGACCCAAAACCGGGCTTTCAATGGCCGAAGCACGCAAGACAAGGGCATTTTGGTTTGCAACCATCCTATCCGTTTCCATGGCCCTCGGCGTCGGCGGAATGATCGTTCACCTTATCCCGATGTTCCAGGATTTGGGCGCGGATGCCAAAGCCGCCGCTCAATTGGCATCGGTCATTGGCGTTGCCAGTTCAATTGGCCGCCTGACGATCGGCCTGTGCCTTGATCGCTTTGCAGCACCCGCGGTGTCCGTAACTGTTCTGGCTTTGGGAATGGCGGGTATCGCGATTTTGGGTTTAGGCGATTTGAGTTACGGCATTGTCGCAGTGGCGTTGATCGGTTTGTTGCTCGGCGCAGAGCTTGATTTGCTGGCCTACATGACATCGCGATTATTCGGACAGAAAGCCTTTGGGGCGATTTACGGCTGGTTTTACAGCATGTATTCCTTAGGTTTCGGGCTTAGCCCATTCCTGATCGGTCGGTCGCGAGACACGTTTGGGTCATATGATTATGCCTTGGGTGGGAGCATCATTTGCCTGCTTTTCGCAATCATCTCGGTTTTTGGCCTGCGTTTCCGAAAGAGCATGTTCGAGGTCAGCGCGTAAAACCCACCATCGACAGGACGAGCACCGATACCTCGTCGGCAAGCGCATCAAGCGAGAGCCTGCCATGCGGGCGGTACCAGACATAGGCCCAGCTCACCAATCCGCCAATAGATAGCGCCGCAACATAGGGATCTTTCACACTGAACTCGCCAGTTGCAACGCCCTCGCGCAACAACGCGACCAGTTTTGCATCAAATTCACGCCGCAAATTACTCAACCGTTGAAAGTCTGCGAGTTCAAGATTCTTTTCTTCACGGGTCAGTATGGCGATGTTGCGTTGGTTATTTAGTACGGCGATCAAAAAATCCCGTCCCAGACGTGCGAGCTTATCCGTCGGTGACAGGTCCATAGCTGCTATACTGTCAATGGCCAGCAGCGATGCACCCACACCTCGTGTGCAGATATCGGCTAGAAGTTCTGCTTTCGACTTGAAGTGGCCATATATGAACGGTTTGGTGACCCCGAGTGAATCAGCAACTGCCTCAAGCGTTGTCTTCTCATAGCCGCGGTCATAGAAGAGCTGCGCCGCTGCTTCCACGATCCGTTCGCGCTTAAGCGCAATCACTTCGTCCTTGATTGTCATTTGGGTGCCCATGTCAGGCGGATCGTTCAACGGTATTGCGGGCATAGTCCAGCGCAAGGAGCTTTCGGTAGCGGCGGGGGTCAAGCTCCAAACCGTAACGAGGAGAATCGGGAAACTGACGCGCCGACCAGGCGCGTTCGGTCTCGATGGCGGACAGCATCTCGTTTTCCGACGGACGCTTGACCGCGTCTGTAACAAGCGCAGCAATATATTCGGCTTGGTCATCCATCATCCGGATATTGCTTCCCCCGGTCACATCGAAATAGCCTATGAAGTAAAGGCCAGGAACGCGCGGGTGGGCGACACGATTGTACAGCGCGACATGGGTAGTTTTATTCTCGACCGGCGAGATGTCGTCGGGCAGGAACGGTATCGCGGTATTGTAACCGGTCGCCGCAATCACCGCATCGAAGCTGTCCACACTGCCGTCGGTAAAGCGAATCTGCTTCCCCTCAATCGTGGCGATACCTGGTTTGACCGTTACTCGTCCCCACGCAATTTGTGATATCAACGTCGGATGGCTTATCGGATGCGTGCGCGTTTTGGGCGTCCGAAAGCCCCATTGCTCCATCCGACCATGGAAAAAGCGGGTTAATGTCGTGCGGATCCATACGCGGACTTTCCACGGCAGAAAGGGCCGTTCGAGCTTCAGCAACGTCCGCGAATTCGGAACACCGAACATCATCCGCGGCATAATCAACACAGGCGAGCGCGCCGAAAGGACAGTGTGCTCGGTCACGGTGCAAATGTCAGCAGCAATATCGACGCCGCTGTTGCCAGGGCCGATCACCAGCACACGCTTGTCGGCATAGGGCGTCGGGACGCGGTAGGCATGAGCATGAATATAGTCGCCACTATAGCCCTCGATTTGAGGGGGATGTCGAGGGACGCTTTGGTGGCCGCTGGCAACAACGACCCCGTCGAATATCTCGGTCGCACCAGTTTCGAGCGTAATACCGAATTTCCCATTTTCGGGCTTTACTGACGTGATGCGGCTGTGGAACCGTACCCGGCGGGTCAGGTCAAAATGCGCTGCATAACGCTCAAAATAACGGCTCATTTCGGTGTGATTTGGGTAAAGCGGGGCGTCATCGGGAAAAGGAAAATCGATGAAGGTGCTGACCCTTGCCTCGGAATTGATATGCAGCGAGCGGTAGGCCGAACTCATGCCGCTGTCGTTGTCATAAACCCAAAGCCCGCCGATCTGCGAACCGGCTTCGAAAATGGTCACCTCAATGCCGCGCGCCAGCAGATGTCTGGCGGCGCACAGGCCGCCTGCACCCGCCCCGATGACGGCGAAGTGTTTCGTCATGCGGATGCCTCCCGCGCGTCCGGTCCGCTCATGCAAAAGCCCTCGTAGCCGCGCGCCGCGACCTCGTCGCAGCGCCGCCGGTAGCGTCCGATGCCGCCG
>JANPAM010000019.1:0-14578 GCA_031429915.1 Sphingomonadales bacterium
CGACTTGATGGCGGCCCGGCAGGAATACGGAAACTGACGGTGCGATTGTTGACGCCCCATGTCGGAGCAACCGGCGCGTAGCTATTCGCCTTGAAACGGCGGTAGCTGTTGGCGTGCGGCGCGAACAACGCGAAGCAGTCGCCTACGGTCGCGATCATCCCGCCAATCGCATGGCGAAGCATCGGCGTTCCTTCCGGGTCATCGGCGGCGAAGAGATTTTTGCCGTCGACATCGTTCATCGACACGTGGATGTGCATACCTGAGCCTGCTTGGTCGCCAAACGGCTTGGCCATGAAGGTTGCTTCTAACCCATGTGCTTGCGCAACGGCTTTAACGATACGCTTGTACATGATTGCATCGTCGCAGGCGCGCAGCACGTCGGGCTTGTAACGCAAAGTCAGCTCGCATTGGCCGGGGGCGAATTCGGAAATTGCGGATTCGAGCGGAATGTCCTGCGCGTCGCATGCGGCGTAGAGCGCATCGTAGAATGGCCGGAAATCATCGAGCTCGCGCAGGCCGTAAACCTCGACCAATTTTGGCGTAGTGCCGCTATAGGCAGGGCGTGCAGGCCGGATCGAGCCATCGCGAGCGCGTTTGGGGTCGAGCAGGTAAAACTCGAGTTCGACCGCAAGCGCTGGCGTCAGACCGATTTCGGCAAAGCGGTCG
The DNA here is from genome assembly GCA_031429915.1 of Sphingomonadales bacterium. GTDB lineage: Bacteria > Pseudomonadota > Alphaproteobacteria > Sphingomonadales > Sphingomonadaceae > Sphingorhabdus_B. The sequence goes on from JANPAM010000019.1 coordinate 667, forward strand.
ACGACAAGCCCAAGCACATGGCGCGGGTCGAGATCGTGCGGTTGGCCGTCGAGTTCATAAAAATCGACCATGAATTGCGCCGCGTTTTCTCCGGCCCACGGCGTTTTTACAAGCGTTCCGGGTATCGGCTTCATCGACCGGTCGGCATCGCCGTCTTCCCACACGAGACCGGTTTCGACGGTGTCCTGTCCTGTGATGTCCACAATCGTAATTGAGCCCGGAAAATAACGTCCGATTTCGTAAACCGACAACACTTCATGCTGGCGCAATCGCTTACCGCGCGGGACGCCGCCGAAATCGGTGTAGATCATCTCCACTGAATCGATTGCCGGATTGGCGGCGAAGAATGCCTCTGCCTCGCTTTTGGCGGCGATAATTGCCGATGATTTGGCGCGTGTTATCATGCTCTACACTCCCGCAATTCGCCTACAACATTGCCCAATTCGTGCAAGAGCCGATCAACCTGAGCCGCCTGTGTGACCGGGCTTAACAGCATCATATTGTGGAAGGGCGCGAGCAATATTCCGCGATTGGTGAGCGCAAGGTGGATCGCCGCTTCCAGTTCGTGATCCATCGCCGCCCTTGCCTCGCTGCCGTTGGCGGGTGCGGTGGCCGTGCAGACAAACTCAACGCGTGCGCCGACGTGACTGACGTGCCAATCGAGTTTGTTCGCTCTAATCAACACGGCTAAGCCAGCAACCAGCCGCTCCGCCATCGCCAGCATATGCGCATAGGCATCGCGGATAATCACCTGCTCCAACATCGCATGCATCGCGGCTATCGAAAGAGCGTTGGCCGACAAGGTGGTGCCGATGCCGCTATGCCCCGGCGGGCGAGAAAGGTTGAGCGCCTCCATCCTAGCTGCGATTTCGGTGGTGAAGCCATATACCGCACACGGCACGCCGCCGCCGATGGATTTGCCGATGACCATGATGTCGGGCATCGGACCATGGGTATTGCTATGCCCGCCATAGCCCGACGAGATTGTATGGGTCTCGTCAAACACCAGAAGTGTGCCCGTCTCGGTACAGAGCCTGCGCAGAGTTTCAAGATAACCCGGCGCATCGCGAACCATGCCGACATTGGTCATCACGGGCTCGGCAAGAACGCAGGCTATATCGCCTTGTCTCAACACTGCCTCCAACGCCTCAATGTCGTTGAATTCCACGACGGTGACAGTGGGTAGCAAATCGTGCACCTGACCAACCAGGCTTTGCCGATGGGCCGCTTTGCCCTCGCGCAAATCAACAAAGACGTCGTCAACTGCTCCGTGATAGCATCCGTTAAATATCAATATTTTACTGCGATTAGTTATGCCACGACACCAACGAATAACCGCACGATTCGCCTCGCTCGCGGTGGTCGTGACCTGCCAGTGCGGCAGCCCAAACATCGCGGCCAACATCACCGCCAATTCGGCACCCTTCGCCGTTGGCAACATATAGCTGAGCCCCTGCCCGGCCTGCTCGGCCAAAGCAGCGGCCAACGCGGGTGGAGAATGACCAAACATGCTGGCGGTGTCGCCAAGGCAGAAATCGTCGAAAACCTGCCCATCAATGCTGGTGAGTGTCGCGCCCTCGGCCTTGGCCGCGACTATCGGGAACGGACTCGGCCAATCGAGCATCCAGTGGAACGGCACGCCCTGAAACCAACCGCTGGACCGTTCAGCTTGCACCTTCGATTTTGGGTTGGCGGCGATGAAGCGTTCGATTTCGCGGGCTTTCATTGCAGCGACCGCCGCGCTCGAAATCATAGCTGGTCCCGCATCGCATAATATAGCAGCCCTAATGTCGCGAGCGGCCTTGCCAGCCATTTACCGCCGGGAAAGCGACTGTGCGGCAGACTGGCAAAAACATCGAAACGCTCCATCGTGCCGACAACTGCCTCGGCCACTAATTCCCCCGCCAGCGTGGTTATTAGCGCCCCATGCCCCGAAAAGCCGTGTGCGTAAAAGACATCGCCTTTACGTCCCATGTGCGGCAGCCGGTTGCTTGTGACCGCCACCGCCCCGCCCCATGCATAGTCGATTGGCGCGTTGGCGAGAGTTGGGAACACAGTGGCCATATGCTTTCGAACAAATGCCGCAATGTCGGCAGGCGGGGTCTGGACATATTTCTCGCCACCACCAAAAATCATCCGTTTATCAGTGCTCAATCGGAAATAGTTAAGAACAAACCGACTATCCGCTACCGCCGCGTCACTCGGCAGCAGTTGGTCGGCGTCGAGCAAGGGCGCGGTCGCAATATTATAGTTCATGATCGGCACCGTATAACTACCTAGGTCCGGCGCGATGTCGCCAACCCACGCGTCGGTGGCGATGATAACATGCTTCGCCGTTACCAAACCACGCGCTGTTTCAACGCGCACTTGGTTACCGACATTGACCGAGTTAACCCGTCCATTCTCATGGATCACCACACCCGCCGCCAGCGCAGCGCTGGCCAGCCCCAGAGCGTAGTTTAGCGGATGAAAATGCCCGCCTTTGCGGTCGTACAATCCACCGTGATACTCGCCGCCGTTGATATGGCGGCCCATATCAGCAGGGCTGACGACATCAATCGAGTCCCAGCCGAACCCGCGTGCCAAAAACTCCGTCTCACGCTGCATGTCATCGAAATGCGCTGGTTTATATGCCGCTTCCAAATGCCCGGACTTCAGGTCGCAGTTAATGCCATGCATTGATACACGATCATTGACCCTATCTACCGCGCTCCATGCCAGATCGAATATCGCCTGCGACCGTTCGCGCCCGAACTCTGCGTCAATCTCACGCATCGACCAGCGCAGGCCGGGGATCAGCTGCCCTCCATTGCGGCCTGATGCGCCGAAACCAATATTTTCGGCTTCAAGCAATACGACCGACAGCCCCTTTTCAGCACAGGCCAATGCCGCAGAAAGCCCGGTGAACCCTCCGCCGATTACACAGACATCATAATGGGCTTCACCTTGCAACGTGGGCTGTGTTTCCCACGCATTGGCGGTCGCCACGTAATAGGTATCGTTCAGCGGGTCAGGCATTACACCCTCAGCAGCAGATGCTCGCGTTCCCAGCTACTCACCACCGACTGGTAATTGAACAGCTCATAATCCTTCACCGCGTAGAATATGTCGAAGAAATCCTCGCCCAGCAGGTTGCGCACCGGTTTGCAGCTCGAAAAGCGGTCGAGCGCTGCCTCCAAAGTCCGCGGCAAAGTGCGCGCTCGGTTATAGGCACTGCCGGTAATCGCCTTTGCCGGAACCATGCGTTCGACCATACCAATATAGCCGCAAACCAGAGACGCAGCCATCGCCAGATAAGGATTGGAATCCGCCCCCGGCAGCCGGTTTTCGACGCGGCGGTTGGCGTTGTCCGATATCGGCACGCGGAAGCCACAGCTCCGGTTGTCTTCTCCCCACTGAACGTTGATCGGTGCCGCGCTGTCGGGGCGCATCCGGCGGAAACTGTTCACATTGGGTGCCCAGAGCGGTGATACCTGAGGCATGAATTTGACCAGTCCAGCGATGTAGCTTCTGAACAATGCGCTATCGCGGCCATTAGACGTGGAGAACAGGTTCTTGCCCGTCTCGGCGTCGACTACCGACTGGTGGATGTGCATCGCGCTGCCCGGCTGGCCCGCCATCGGGTTCGCCATAAAGGTCGCGTAAACACCATGCTGCTTCGCCACCGCACGAACCGCGCGTTTGAACAGGAAAACTTGGTCCGCAAGCTTCAACGGGTTGCCGTGGAGGAAATTCACCTCAAGCTGCGCCGCGCCCATTTCGTGGATCATCGTGTCGATATCGAGCCCCATTAGCTCGCAATCATCGTAGATGTGGTCGATGATATCTTCATATTCGTTCATCGCCTCAAGCCCGTAAGGTTGGCTCGCGGTCTCGGCCCGGCCACTCGATCCGGTTGGTGGCTGCAACGGAAAATCGGGATCGACATTCTGGCTGACGAGATAGAATTCGACCTCGGGTGCGATAATCGGTTTCCAGCCCTTTGCTTCGTAGAGCGACAGAACCTTTTTCAAAATGGAGCGCGGCGCAATCGATACCTCGCTGCCGTCGGCGTTATAAGCATCGGCAATGACAAAGGCGGTTGGCGATTTAAAACCCGGCGCAACGCAGATCGTGTCGGCATCGGCGATCAATATCTTGTCGGGGTCGCGGTCCCACAATACGTCGTCGATGTCTTCGGGATAATGACCATCAATCGTGCAGATGAAAACGCTGCCGGGGATCCTGAGCGATTTGTCGCGAACCGATGACAGGAACTTTTTGGCAGGCAAAACCTTGCCGCGCTGAACCCCGTTGATGTCGGGGACGATGCACTCGACCTCGTCGATTTTGTGCTCCGCTATCCAGTTGACGAGGTTGATGCTCATAAAACAATATGTGCGCAGACCGGCTTGAAAAGGTCAAGCCAGCCCGCGCACAACAATTGGCGATTGATTAGAAGCCGTAGGCTATAGAAAATACTACGCCCGCTGTGCTGTCCTTTAATGCGAATATCGAACGGCGGTTAGTATCAACATAGGACGCACCCAGCGTGAAGCCCGAGACAGCTGCGGTCAGTCCAAGCGACCAATCGACTTTTTCGTCACCAGCAGTGAACGCGCCATCTTCAATACCAATCGAGCCAACGATTGAGATTGGCGATTGAGGCAATGCGATTGTCGCGTTTGTACCATAATACCAGTTGTCATTGTTGCCGGTGTTATCCTGGCTTGGCACATAGCTCAACTGAACGCCAACAGTTGCGGGGCCGAAAGTCGAACCAAGCTTTCCAGTGAGTTCAACATAGTTGAAGCTCGATACGCCGGGGTAGAGATAGTAGGTTGCGCCGATATCATAGGTCAGTTCTTCACCACCCGCGAAACCCGCATATAAATCGACCTCTACATCATCGCCTGAATTTTCGGCGATGTTTGACGCCCATGCGCCAACGTAAAAGCCCGATTCATGGCTGACCGTGATGGTAGGCTGGATTGCAAAGTCCTTGTCCGACAGTGAAACGCCGCGGAACCGGTAATCTGAAACGCCAGTAATACTTCCCGAAATCGTTATCGGGCCTTCGGCTTCTTCTGCTGCTTCATCCTGAGCGAATGCTGGCGCCGAGATGGCCATTACACTCATTGCAATGGTCACCGCTGCCCGACTGAAATTTTTTGTACGCATGTTATGATCCCTTTAGCTCTATGGTGTGGCCGCGTGCGAGCGATGCTCATGCCAGCTCAATGCTGTTCGCTTCCCGTTGAACTTTGTGCACGCGCTCTATTTAATAAAAAGCAACTGGCGCGTTTATTGTGCAGGTGCACACAAACATCAAAGCGTGTCGCAATCAAGCAATTTTGTGACAGAGCTGTTTACCTTTTTAGACGTTGTGACAAATCAATCACAGTCTTGCGCAACATAAGAATATCGTATCATAAGGGAGTATGATCGAAAACGACCCACACGCCGCCTTCTGGATGCCCTTCACCGCCAACAAGGCTTTCAAGGCCCATCCTCGTCTGCTCGTGTCGGCCAAAGACATGCATTATCAGAGCGCAGACGGACGGCAGATACTCGACGGCACCGCTGGATTGTGGTGCAGCAACGCTGGACATTGCCGCCAGCCTATAGTGGACGCGATCGCGAAGAGTGCAGCGACTTTGGACTTTGGCCCCACCTTCCAGCTCGGCCATCCGCTGGCTTTCGAGCTGGCCAGCCGCCTTGCACCGATGATGCCTAAGGGGCTCGACCGGATTTTCTTCACCAATTCGGGCAGCGAATCGGTAGATACCGCATTGAAGATTGCGCTCGCCACTCAGCGCAGCAGAGGCCAAGCTACGCGCACCCGCCTAATCGGCCGAGAACGCGGCTATCATGGCACCGGCTTTGGCGGAATTTCCGTCGGCGGGATCGTCAACAACCGGCGCTGGTGGCAGGGTCTGCCCGGTGTGGACCATCTGCCTCACACGCATGACCATGCGCGCAATGCGTGGTCGCGAGGCTATCCAGTGCACGGTGCGGAGTTGGCCGACGATCTGGAACGGCTGGTGACTTTGCATGGCGCGGAAACCATCGCGGCCGTGATTGTCGAACCGGTAGCTGGCTCTACCGGCGTGCTTGTGCCGCCCGTCGGGTATCTACAGCGCCTGCGCGATATTTGCACCAAACACGGTATCATCCTAATTTTCGACGAAGTCATCAGCGCGTTCGGCCGCGTCGGTGGCGCAACCGCATCGCAAACTTGGGGCGTCACGCCCGATATTATTACTATGGCGAAGGGGCTGACGAACGCCGCCGTGCCGATGGGCGCGGTCGCGATCAGTCGCCAGATACACGACGATGTGGTCGAGGGCAGCGCTGAGGGCATCGAGCTGTTCCACGGATACACCTACAGCGGCCATCCGCTGGCGGCGGCCGCCGGTCTGGCTACGATGGATGTTTATCGCGACGAAGGCCTGTTCGAGAAAGCGCACGAACTCGGTACCTATTGGGCCGACGCCGCGCATAGCCTTCGCGGCAAACCCCACGTCATCGACGTCCGAAACATCGGGCTGATCGCCGGGATAGAACTCGAGCCCCGCCCCGCAGAACCCACCAAGCGCGCCACCGAACTCTTTCATGCCTGTTTCGACAATGGGCTACTCGTGCGTTCGACCGGAGACATCATTGCGTTGTCGCCGCCGTTGATACTGGAGAAGGCGCATATCGACGAGATGTTCGGAAAGATCGGGGAGTTGCTGGCAGGCATCAAGTGATGATCGAATTGCCAACAACATTTCCCGTCGACAGGCAGGACGAAGAATCTGTTTTTAACTGGTTCAAAAGCGAAATCGAGACAAAATCTGCGATGCTAGGCGACGACCTAGCGTTTGCGCACATGGACCCGCCCACGCCCGATATCGCTTCGCGCCTTGTCGGACTGAACGCGAAGTTTAACCAGAATTTATTGCACCCCCATCTTAGTCCCTTTGCAACCGAAGCCGAGCGCCGGGTAATAGAGTGGATTGCTCCCGCATTCGGTATGAGCGATGGGCAAATGTGCGGTGGATCGACGCTAGCAAATCTTACCGCACTTTGGTGCGCCCGTGAATCGGGTGCTCAGCGGGTTATAGCCTCCGCAGACGCGCATATTTCCATCGCCAAGTCGGCCCATATTTTAGGGATGCCGTACGTGTCGGTCCCGGTAGATTCCGTTGGTCGCCTTGATCGAACATCATTGGTTGGCGTCACAGATGCAGCGATAGTGTTAACGGCAGGAACGACAGGGCGTGGTGTAATTGATGCCCTTGCCCCCGTCGAGGCTCGGTGGACTCATGTCGATGCTGCCTGGGCTGGACCCCTGATATTTACGAAATATGCTGATCGGCTCGCTGGCATGGAACACGCCGACAGCATTTCGATATCGGCTCATAAATGGCTTTATCAACCCAAAGACTCTGCTTTGATTTTGCTTAAAAGCTCGGAATCGTTGAGTAAGGTCAGCTATGGTAGCAGTTATTTGACGACGCCAAATGTCGGCATTCAAGGATCACGTGGTGCATCGGCAATTCCGCTTCTGGCAACGCTGCTGGCATGGGGTCAGACAGGGTTGGCAGCAAGAATTGAGAAAAGCATGGCCGATGCCGACAAGCTGGCTGAGCTGTTAGCAGACGATGAATATACCGAGCTTAAACAATACCCGGAGAGCGGTATTGTAATTTGGAGGCCCCAAAGAAAGTCTGCCGAATTCACCATATCGCAACTGTTCAATATCTCCTCTCAAACCAAAATCGATGGTGAAATTTGGCTTCGTCAGGTTGCTGCCAATCCCAATGCAGATATCGCAAAAATCTGGAGAGCGATTAGCGCAGCAGTATGCGCTAAGCCTCCATCCTGATCTCTGTTGCATGTTCAGGATAAGGCGCTGTCATTTTCGGGTCAGTCGGCTTGCCGCCCAGTTTGCTGGCAAAGCCGTGGTTGACGTCGCGGTGATGGGCTTCGTCGGCTCGAACGATCAGCACGACATCGCGCAAAGTCGCGTCGTCGGCCATTTTCCAGTAATGCTTGGCAATCGCAGGCGCTGGTACGTTGGGTGATCGACCCTCGTCGATTTCTTGTAAATACAGTGTGTAACTTGTCACCGCTTCTTCCTCGAAATAGCCGACGACACGGTGCGCGGTTTTGGAGGAAACCAGATACAGAATTGAAAACAGCACGAGGAAAATCCACTGCGCCAATAGGATCACGAGCCGCTCGAACAGAGTAGGCTTGGCAATCTCGATGAACGTCATCAAGTGCATCCGCTCGTTTTCGGCTTCCTCCATCAAGGTGCGTATCCAACCCTCGTCATCGCGCATCCGGCGAAGGCAGGTCAGGTGCGTGAACATCGCACCGACCATGCCGGGGACGGCGGCGACGGTTTCGAGCACAATGGCGCGGTGGCCGTATCTTTTGGCGAAAAACGTATCGGCTGCGAAGCGTAACAGTTTGGTGAAGCCAAGCGCAAAACGGTCGGAAAATCCGTGCGGGTCATGATGAATAACAGGTTCAGCAGCGCGTTCATCCTCCAACGCTTTCGCGTCAGGGGTCAATATATTGTTAGTCATCTTCGTGTCCCTTCAGGACAGTCCGCGACGCATGTGTAGGATGTGCGAAGCCGGGTGGTAAGCGTATCCCGCGAACCCGGCCCGCACAAGATAAACAGTTATTTTATATTGAACCTCGCAACTAGAAAACGAACGCGACCACGATCAACAACAAAATCAAACCGCCGATGCTGATGCCTACTGTTCTACCCATGACCAATCTCCTTGATGGGATTTAAACAGGTTAGACGCGGCGATGTTCCGGATTGCAAAACAGGATTATTCGAGCAGTCTCGGCGGTACCGTCCGGTTCACTACTTCGCGAAGCGCAAACGCTGTTTCGATCCGCGCGACCCTTGGCAGTCGGGCAATTTCCTGCCGGTGGATGATCTCGTAATCTTCGATAGAAGCCGCGCGGACGACGAGCAGATAATCATTACGCCCGCTCATCAAATGGCAGCGGATGATCGACGGGCTGTCGGTGACTGCAGCCTCGAACGCTGCCATTGCCTCCTCGCTCTGGCTGTCGAGCGTGATCGTTACCATCACCGTCGCCCCGAAGCCCAATTTGCGCAGATTCAGATCGGCTCGGTAACCGCGCAGGATACCGGCATCCTCCAAGGACTTTTGCCTTCGCGCTGCCGCACTCGGTGATAATCCCGCTGCTTCACCCAGTTCCTGCTGCGTTGCGCGGCCATTCGAGACCAAAGCGCGAAGTAATTTACGGTCCGTTCGGTCAAGTTGCATAAATTCAGCGCCTTTATTGATCATTGTGCAAAATATATGCGTCAAAGCCGCTTATTTGTCGAATCTTTGCGAACTATCGCTGCCAAACTAATGCTATTATGCGCCATAAAGATTTACAGGAGAAGAGAAATGCGCGTCGGCGTTCCCAGCGAAATAAAGGTCCATGAATATCGGGTCGGGCTAACCCCCGGAGCCGTCCGCGAATATGTCGCGCATGGGCATCAGGTCGTGGTGCAAACCGGCGCTGGCGCTGGCATCATGGCTAGCGATGACGCTTACCGTGCCGCTGGTGCCGAGATCGCGCAAACTGCTGCTGAAATCTTCGCCGGTTGCGACATGATTGTAAAAGTCAAAGAGCCTCAGCCGAGCGAATGGGTGCAATTGCGCCCCCGCCAGTTGCTTTTCACTTACCTCCACCTTGCCCCCGATCCAGAGCAAGCCAAGGGCCTGATCGCCAGCGGCTGCACCGCGATTGCATATGAGACTGTGACCGATGACAAAGGCACCCTGCCCCTGCTCGCGCCCATGAGTGAAGTCGCTGGCCGCCTCGCAATCGAAGCCGCTGGTGAAGCGATGCGCCGAAGCGAAGGTGGCGCCGGAATCCTGATGGGTGGCGTTCCCGGCGTTCCGGCAGGCCGCGTCTGTGTGCTGGGCGGCGGCGTTGTCGGCACCCATGCGGGGCGGATGGCAGTCGGGCTCGGCGCGGAGGTTACGATCGTAGACCGCTCGATCCCGCGACTTCGCCAGTTGGACGAATTATTCAACGGCCGCGTACGCACGCGGTATTCGACATTGGAAACTATCGACCATGAAATCAGCATTGCTGACGCCGTCATTGGTGCGGTGCTGATCCCCGGCGCAAGCGCACCCAAGCTCGTAACCCGAGCGATGCTCAAACATATGAAGCCGGGCTCGGTGCTGGTTGACGTCGCCATCGACCAGGGCGGATGCTTCGAATCCAGCCACGCCACCACCCATGCCGAGCCTACCTATGTCGTCGACGGCATCATCCATTACTGCGTTGCCAATATGCCCGGCGCGGTTCCGCAGACAAGTGCCGCAGCGCTCAACAATGCGACATTGCCTTATGGGCTTGCGCTGGCGGACCACGGGCTGGACTCGCTGCACGCAAACTCGGAAACCGGGCGTGGATTGCTCGCCGGTCTCAATGTCCACAAGGGCAAGGTCACAAGCAAGGCGGTTGCTGAGAGCCTCGATCTTGCCTTTATCGAGCCGGAGGTTGCGCTCGCCAGCTGATTTCTTCATGTTCCCGGCCAAAGTTCAAGATCAGGCAGGGAGATGGATCATGAAAGCTGGAATTACTCTATTGGCAACAATTGCGCTGATGTCGAGTTCGGCATCGGCGCTGAAATCGGGTGTGCTTGATGCAGCAGCCAGCGACCCTTTAAAAATGGGCTGGATGCAAGGCACACCGCCGCCCGCCGAAAAAATGGTCGGTTTTGACGATGGCGGATATCTGACATTTCCTAAAACCCGCTGGAGCTTCTCCAACTGGCGGCAGTTCATGCGCTCGGTGCCCCTCCTTCGCGGCACCGAGCCAATCCATAACTTTCCCCGAGCAGAGCGCGCCGACATTGATGCCCTGACCTTCACGCCGATCGGCAACGACAAGCCGATGAGCTGGAAAGAATCGCTCGCCGCCAATTACACCGATGGAATCGTCGTGCTGCACAAAGGCAGGATTGTGTTCGAACGCTACTTCGGTGTCACAACCGCGCAAACGCAGCACATCGCGTATTCGGTAACCAAATCCTATGTCGGCACCATCGCGGCTAGCCTTGCCGCCGAAGGTAAACTCGACCCGGAAGCGCGCGTCAGCAAATATGTCCCCGAACTCGCCCAGAGCGGTTTCGGCGACGCCACTGTGCGTCAGGTAATGGACATGACCACTGGCGTATCGTTCAACGAGTTATATGGCGACATCAACTCGGACATCGCTCGTTACAGTATGGCGGGTGGCGGCTTGCCACGACCCGCGGGATATAAGGGACCAGAGGGTTTTCTCCCGTTCCTTCAGACCGTCGGACATAAGGGTGAGCACGGCGAACGCTTTACCTACCGCACGGCCAATACCGATGTACTGGGCTGGATAGTCGCGCGTGCAGGCGGCAAACCGCTCCGCGAACAGCTGGAAGCGCGCTTCTGGTTACGCCTCGGGATGGAGCAAGATGCGGCAATCGCGGTCGATTCGCAGGGAACGCCCTTCGGCGGCGGCGGCCTGATGCCGACGCTGCGCGACATGGCGCGCTTCGGCGAAATGATGCGGCTTGGCGGAAAATGGAAGGGCAAGCAGATCGTGCCCGCTGCGGCCATCGCCGACATAGTCAAAGGTGGCGGCAAGGCAGAGTTCGCCAAGAACGGCGTATATCCTACCCTGCCCGGCTGGTCCTACCGTAACCAATGGTGGGTGAGCCATAACGCGCATGGTGCTTATATGGCGCGCGGTATCCACGGGCAGGCAATCTACATCGATCCGAAGGCACAGATGGTTATAGCCCGTTTTGCCTCGCACCCGCTGGCGGGCAACGTGAACTTCGATCCGACTTCGATCCCCGCCTATCACGCACTCGCGCTGCTCCTGATAAAGAAATAACGGCACCCACGTGACTTGACAGCGCCTGACTGCTAACCCGCTTTCCTATGGGCAAAGAGGGTCGGATAACCGCGCATCAGATCGCGGCGATGCTGGGGGTTTCGCAACCAACGGTGTCGCGGGCGCTGCGCGGTGACAAAAAAGTCAACGAGGAAACCCGCGCGCGGATTGTGGCATTGGCGACCGAGTTGAACTACACCGTCGATCACAACGCGATGCGATTGCGGACGCAGCAGACCTTTTCAATCGCGCTCGTCATTCTCTGCCGCCGGGGCGAGAACAAGGCGAACATCAATCCGTTTTACCTCTCGCTGCTTGGCTGTATCGCAGCATCGGCGTCCGAACGCGGATACAACCTGATTATCTCCTTTCAGGATTCGCCAGCAAACTTCTTTGCCAACTACACCGGCAGCCGTCAGGCAGACGGCCTGATCGTGATCGGCAGCGGCCAGAATGTCGAAGGCTGGCAATTTTTCGGCGACTACGCCAAGCATAACACGCCTATGATTTGCTGGGGCGCGAGCGAACAGGATCTGGTTTCGATCAGAAGCGACAATGTGCGGGGCGCTCATCTCGCCATCGACCATCTGCTGGCGAAGGGTTGCAAAAATATCGCCTATATCGGCCCAATGGACAGCGAACAGCCGCAGTTTCAGGACCGTATCAACACCTATATGGCGGTCACACGCGAAAAAGGCCTCCCCGTAATCTGCCCCGCTCTCCCCGAAAACGCGGTGCGCGAAGACCAAGGCTATGAAGCGGTAAACACGCTCATCCGCGTTGGCGTCACTTTTGACGGCCTGTTCTGCGCCAATGATTTCATCGCCTTGGGCGCGATGCGCGCGCTCGACGAAAACGGGATCGCGGTGGGCAAGGATGTCCGCGTTATCGGCTTCGACGGCATTGCAACAGGCGGCTACGCCCAACCGCCGCTGACCACCATCGAACAGGATTATCTGCGCGCTGGCGAAATGCTGGTCGAAGCGCTGATTGCGAAATTGAAGGGTGAAGACCCCAACGTCGCGCCTGTGCCGGTGAGACTGCTGGTACGCGGAAGTGCGTAAATAGTGGCAGAAATCGAACAGCCGTACACGATCCAACTTTGCTCCGCTGACCTGTAATAATCGGCTAAGGGCTTGAAATTCGAACGCGCTCATTTCACGAATACATCAAACTATAAAAGGGGCCGTGAATTGTAAATCAAACACTGGGGACAGGTCCGGCCACGGAAACAGATCAATCCTTTGTCGATTACTACCGTATTCTGCAGGTCGGTCCTCATTGTGACCCGAAGAGGCTTGAAACGGCGTATCGCCGACTGGCGAAGTCCTATCACCCCGACCATGCCCAAACGGCGGATGTCGTTAAATTTAACAATGTTGTGCTAGCATACAAAGTCTTACGAAATCCCGAAAATCGGGAAGAATATGACATCCTGTATAAAGAGAATACCCCAACAGAGCACGTGGAATCACCTGTTTTTGCCGATGTGTCGGTTGAGGAAAAAAATGCTCTGACTGATGCAGAAGCACATGAAAAAATCCTTCTCACTTTATACAAAAAACGACGGGAAGATGTCCAAAATCCGGGTGTTTTGGCTTTTTACATCAAACAATCTTTGCATTGCTCCGAAGAGCTTTTTGAATTTCATGCATGGTATCTGAAAGCCAAGGGTTTCATTGAACGTACCGAGCAAAACGAGCTCGCGTTTACAGTCGATGGCATTGATCACGTCATCTCTGCTTCGCGAACCAGCATGGCAGCGCAGTTACTGATTGCACAATCAGACGTTCCGTAACCTCACGTCGATCCCGGCAGGTGAACGATCGAGCAGCTAATTGCAGCTAGGGCGGAAGCGCTTAATTGGTGGCAGGGCTGGATTCGAACCAGCGTACGGAAAACCGGGCAGATTTACAGTCTATCTGGCTAATATTCCCAATGAATCCCACCTGCCATTAAATTGCTGATATTGGTGTATTTTTCCGCTTAACAAAGCGTCGGATCGTTCCCG
>JANPAM010000020.1:0-1641 GCA_031429915.1 Sphingomonadales bacterium
CAGGAGGCGCTGATTGCCGCTGAACCCGGTGACGTAGTAGAACTGGCTGCGGGGCGGTATGCGCTCACCGATGGCCTGTCGCTCGACGTCAACAAAGTGACGTTGAGGGGGCAGGGCGCGAAAGAAAGCGTGCTTGATTTCTCCGGTCAGCAGGGAGCAGGTGAGGGGCTTTTGGTTACCTCCGACGACGTCATCTTGCGCGACTTTGGGGTCGAAAATAGCAAGGGTGACGGCATCAAATCGAAGGGTGCCGACCGCATTGTCTATCACAAACTGCGTGTAGAATGGACCGGCGGACCGAAGGCGACCAACGGCGCTTACGGCATCTATCCCGTTGAAAGTAAGAATGTGCTGGTAGACTCGGTCATGGTGCGTGGTGCGTCGGACGCGGGTATCTATGTCGGGCAGTCGGATAATATTATTGTGCGCGATTCGCTGGTGATGGAAAACGTCGCAGGCATTGAGATTGAAAATAGCTACAACGCTGACGTTCACGATAATATCGCGACGCACAATACTGGAGGCGTTTTGGTGTTCGACCTTCCCGACCTTCCGCAAATGGGCGGGAAAAACGTCCGAATATTCAGCAATATCATCGTCGATAACATGACTCAGAATTTTGCGCCAAAGGGCAACATCGTTGCCAATGTGCCAACCGGCACCGGCATCATGGTGATGGCCAACCGCAACGTAGAAATCTTCGATAACGTCATAGGCGAGAATGGCACCACCAACATCATGGTCGTCGGCTACCGCTTTCCCCACAAGGACGCGAAATACGATCCGCTGCCTCAGGGCGTTGTGATGTGGGATAATCAGCATGGCCGCGCCGGATGGGCTCCGCAGTTTCGTGGTGGCGAACAAATCGCCGCGGCAATGGGCGGCAGCTTTCCGCAGATTTTCTGGGACGGCGCGGGTGGGTCAGCGAAAGCACCGATCGTCATGGATAGCGTTCCGGCGCTTTCGCTTGGTCTGGCGGACATCACGGCAGATCCGGCGACGGCCCGACCTGCTCCGCTCGCCGCTGCAACTGCGCGTCCTGCGTCGTTGCCCGCCATAGTTCTTCCCGAAAGTATGGAAGCTGCCGTTCGCTAATGCGACTGTTGCTGCCAGCTCTGGTACTTTTTTTGGCGGCTGTGGCAACGGCGCAGTCTCGACCGGCGATTTCGGATCCGGCGATTACAGCTATTGCAAACCCGGCGACATTATCGGCCTTCGGATTTTTCGATGGCGGTGCGGGCAAGCCTTCGCCGACGCTTATTCCCTATAGTTTGCGCACACCATTATTCTCCGACTATGCCGACAAGCAGCGTTTCATTCACCTGCCAGCAGGGGCAAAACTGACAGTCGATGAAAGTGGCAAGGTTGCTTTTCCAATCGGCGCCGCTCTCATCAAAAGCTTTGGCTACCCCGACGGCAACGGCGGTTTGAAAATCATCGAAACCAGGCTTTTGCTCCACCGCGCAGAAGGCTGGGTTGCGTTGCCTTATGTCTGGCGCGCAGACGGCAAAGATGCCGACCTGCGCGTGGGCGGAACGCGTGTGCCAGTGACCTTCAAAAAGCCCGACGGACAGCCGCAGTCGATCAGCTATGCGGTTCCCAACAAGAACCAGTGTAAGCAATGCCATTCGTCGGGCGACG
>JANPAM010000021.1:0-24968 GCA_031429915.1 Sphingomonadales bacterium
CCGTAGCGTCATTCAGTAATGCCTGCCAATCGCCCATCATTCCCTCTCCAAAAGGAAACCAAGCGTCGCAACCAGCGGCTAAATTGTCAAGAAAATGGCAGGAGTTGGGGGACTCGAACCCACGACCCTCGGTTTTGGAGATCTAAAGTATCGTTGTTTTTATTGGATAATTTGTAAACTTTTTGAATTTTGCCCCAAAATTAACCCTAACTCTCCGACACTTGCCCGCACAGTGTAAACCGGATCGAGGTACGCTTCGGCCTTTTCTACAGCAGGGGGCAAAGCCATGCCTGACCTAAAGTTTCCACCTTCAGTGGAGATCAAGCGAGTGATCGCAGCAGCTGAGAGGGCTTAGCAACGTGCGATTTACTGGTTGCGCTCATTCATCTTGAATTTGTTCACAGCAAATGGTGCGACCAAGAAATTGGTTATGCGCTAGGTCGTGGCATACCGGTTTTTGCAGTGAGGAATGGAGCCGACCCACACGGGTTCGTTAGTCGTTTTCAGGCATTCAACGGAACCGGCAAAACAGCGCGTCACACTGCAAAAGAGCTATTTGAAGCTGCAATCGACCACAAAAAGCTACAAGAAAAAATGGCAGACGTGGTGATCGACTTATTCGTCAATAGTGGCAGTTTTTCTGCCGCAAAAGAACGAGTCCATTATGTGGAACGGCTCAACGTTTGGGATCCATCTTATTCCGGTCGCATTAAAAAGGCGGTCAAAATGAATCGCCAAGTTGGAAGCTCATGGGGCGTGCCTGCGCAAGTCGACGCGCTGGTGAAGAAATGGAAATAGGTGCAGCCAGACGTGAAACCAAGGAACTTTCGATGGCTGACTACCCAATCTCAGCGTCGTCTAGCACAGCCAGTAAGGGGTGCATGAAACCGATGCCCAACAAATAAAATCAAGGAGTTAAGCGGATGAATGTAAACATTGCTGTAAACCAGCAAATTGTTTGTAAACTGAACAGCCGATAATGGCATTCCAGAAATCAGCTAAACCATGGAAAAATGGCAGGAGTTGGGGGACTCGAACCCACGACCCTCGGTTTTGGAGACCGATGCTCTACCAACTGAGCTAAACTCCTGCACTCCACGTTGCCGTGAAGAGTGGTGCCCATAACGCCGATGTGAGGAGGGGGCAAGGGGGCATTGGCGGGATGCCCACCTCAACACCAACTTTGTCACCCCCGACTTGATCGGGGGTCTATGGTCTGACCCGTCGGATTACGCTGACAGTTCAGGCCATGGATTCCCGCGTTCGCGGGAATGACAAAATGAGTGTTAGTTACGTCGGGAGCTTAAAACTTAAACCCGGCCTCTATTCCCCACACACGCGGTTCGTTGACGAAGCCGGTCAGGTTGTTGAAGTCGATACCGCCAACCGCCGACGTGTCCTTGGTGATGTTGCGGACAAAGGCTGCGATATCGAACGCATCGGTTTTGTAGCCAACGCGAACACCGCCTTCGAGCATACTCTTGTCCTGGAACTCGACCGATTCATACAGGAAGAAATTGATCTTCGACCGGTAAGCCCAGTCAGTGAACGCATAGACTTCTCCGTCGCCGACCGGAACGCCGTAACGCGCCGTCCAGTTGGCGATCCATTTGGGGCTTTGCGGCAGGCTGTTGCCGTTGATGTTGACGATGGCCGACGAGAATGGTGCGGCTGGTCTCACAATCGGATCGAGCAACGTGCATATCGACAGGTTGCTAAATGTATCAAGACGCGTTGCCCCGCAGGCGGCGGTTGTCAGACCTGCGTCCTGAATTTCGGTGTCATTATAGCTGACCCCGACCGTAAGCAGCAGCTCGGATATTGGCTTGAACTCAAGGTCGGCCTCAAAGCCATAGCCACGCACATTGTCGGCGTTGATCAGGCGGTTGGCGTTTACGCCGCCGCCCACTGCCGTCAATTGCGCGTCTTTGAGCTGATAATAAAAACCGTTGGCGTTGAAGCGCGCACGGCCATCGAGGAAGGTTGATTTGATCCCGCTTTCGTAACTTGTAATCGTTTCTGAGTTGCCGACCGTTACGCCAGCTTCAAGCGGGTTAGGCGTTCCGCTCGGCGGAAACAGGACTCTACCCTGGATCGATGGAGCTCGGTAACCACGCGCGACGCGGGCGTAGAGATTGACATCATCCGTTGCGGCATAGGTTGCGCTTGCGTCCCAGGTAATGTTGTTATCGCTCACCTGGCGATTGACGGTGCCCAGCGGATTTTGCAGGAAGCCCGGGAATTGTGAGTCCTTGCTGCGGACAACAGTAAACCGCCGCTTATCATCATTATAGCGGATGCCGCCGGTGACGCTGAACTGGTCGGTCAGCTGATAGGTCAGCGAGCCGAACACGCCATATGCTTTGCTGTCCTGCGCTTGCGACACGCGAATGTTCACGCCGTCGGGTGCGTTGTTCGGGTCGCCGAGTGTTGAATAATTGTCCGAGACAATTTTCAAATCCTCATCGAAATAGAACACACCTGCCTGATAGCTGAGCGGACCGTCACCGTTGCTGGCTATGCGGAACTCCTGAGTAAATTGCATGAGCGTTGGCACGCTGTCGCGTGTTTCAGCAGTGAACGGGATCTGGCCCGGTCCGGTCAACGCAGGTGGCAGGAAGTTTGCGCCAAAGCCGCCATCAACATCGCCCACTGAGGTCGCATCGCCCTGCCAGTAGCTGGTGACCGAGATCAGAGATACGGGGCCAGCGTCATAAGTCAGTCGAGCGGACGCGTTCTGGGTTTTAACTTTCTGCTCGTTCTTGCCGTCGGTCGACACGCGGTAACGATTGAAATTGCTGTTCAGTCCAGTCTGTCCGCGCGTAAATACATTGGCGCGGAATACGCGGGCGGTGCCGTCCAATGACCGGAATTGGCCGGTGAGCAAGATGTCGAGCGCGTCGCTCGGCTTGATCAGAAACTGGACGCGACCGGCATATTCTTCATAGCCTTCGAATGCGTCCTTGGTCGTGCCGCTTGGTAGCACGTTATCGATATAATCGTCCTGCCGCTGGTACAGGCCTGAAATGCGGATGCTGACGTTTTCGCCAAGTGGTCCGCCGACCGCGCCCTGCGCGTTGATGGCATTGAAACGGCCATAAGAAATCTTGCCGTAACCGCCCGCTACGTCGCTTGGTTTGACGCTATCGAATTTGACGATACCGGCTGGTGTGTTGCGACCGAACAAGGTGCCCTGAGGCCCGCGCAATACTTCGACCCGGTCGAGATCGAAAATCGGGAAGCCTTTGAGGATCGGGTTTTCGAGGACAACATCGTCATACACCAGGCTCACCGGCTGCGACGCGTTGAAATCAAAATCGGTGTTGCCAAGGCCGCGGATGTAAAAGCGCGGGAAGGTGCGTCCGAATGAGGATTCTACGAGCAGGCTTGGTACACGGCCCGAAAGCCCGCGAACATCGACGCCGCCGGCTGAGATTGCATCAAGCTTGTCACCGCTGACGGCGGTGACAGACAAAGGCACATCCTGAAGATTTTCTTCGCGGCGCTGCGCAGTCACCACGATGTCAGTCAGCCCGGCATCTTCGGCAACGGCCTCTTGAGCCATAACTGGAGCAGTTGTAGACAAAGCGGCTGTGGCAATCGCCAGTCCGGAAACGAAAGAAACTTTGGAAAAACGCATGGCCTGAACCCCCCTGTTGGCTGGCAATTTTTGAATATCGATGAAGCTGCACGCAGTCGCGCGCCGCCGGTCCCCAATAGCTAATGTCACATTATCGTCAACTATCGCGGGGTGCTAACCGATCGTTTTGCTGACACTGATGCAAGCAGGTAACAGGGGCGGGTTTAGAAACTCATCTCGCTGTAGACGTGGCTGATGTCGCCGTCCCAATCGCCGTGATACCGGTCGAGCAAAACCTGAGCTGGCGATTTACCCGATGCCACGATTTCGCGAAGAGGATCGAGGAAGCCGGTTTCGTTGTCGCCGCTGCTATTAAGACAGTTGCGCGCGGCAAGTCCCGCCGAAGAAATGTCGAGGATTCGACCGGCGAGATCGAGCAATTTGCCGCCGCCGGGAATTGCTGCGTTCAGCCCTTGGGCCGGAACAGCACTGCGCAATGCTTCTCGTTCGTCAATCGTCCAATGCTTGACCTCATCCCAGGCGGCGTCGAGCGCGGTCTGGTCGTATAGCAGGCCGACCCAGAACGCTGGCAGCGCGCAGATCGTGCTCCACGGTCCGCCATCGGCGCCGCGCATTTCGAGGAAGCTTTTCAACCGCACTTCGGGGAAAGCGGTCGACATATGGTCTTCCCAATCGGCGACTGTTGGCTTTTCGCCCGGCAGAACCGATAGTTCGCCCTTGAGGAAATCTTTGAAATCAAACCCCGACGCGTCGATATATTTGCCGTCGCGGTAGACGAAATACATCGGCACGTTGAGCATGTAATCGACATAGCGTTCATAGCCGAAGCTGTCGTCGAATACGAAGGGCAACATACCGGTGCGGTGCGGGTCGGTGTCGGACCAGATATGGCTTCGGTAGGACAGGAAACCGTTTGGCTTGCCTTCAAGGAATGGCGAGTTGGCGAACAGAGCGGTTGCCAGCGGCTGCAATGCCAACGACGTGCGGAATTTATGCGCCATATCGGCTTCGGATGAATAATCGAGATTGACCTGAATGGTGCAAGTCCGGAGCATCATGTCCAGCCCCATGCTGCCCACACGCGGCATGTGGCGAAGCATGATTTCATAACGCCCTTTGGGCATGATCGGCAACTCGGCGCGCGTCTTGTCGGGCCAAAGCCCTAGACCCAGAAAGCCCTTGCCGGTTTTATCGCCAATCGCTTTGACTTGCTTCAGATGCCGCCCGGTTTCGGCGCAGGTCTGGTGCAGATTTTCGAGCGGCGCGCCCGACAGTTCAAGCTGGCCAGCAGGCTCGAGGCTGACCGCGCCGTCCTCGCCCTTTAGCGCAATGACATTGCCGTTTTCGTAAACCGGTTCCCACCCGAACTCGGTCATCGCCATCAATAGATCGCGGATGCCGCCGGGTTCTTCATACGTCGGCGCATGATGATCGTTTCGGCAATACACAAACTTCTCATGCTCGGTGCCGATGCGCCAGCGGTCCTTGGGTTTTTCACCCTTGGATATCGCGGCAATAAGCTGGTCGCGAGTCTCGATCACAGGATCGTTGCGATTTGAAACTGTTTTTGTGCTCATGGCCGCGGTGTATAAATGTCTCCGCGATATTGCCAGCAGATTCAGCGCGTCAGTTGACCCTTGCGTTAAACGCAATAGCAAAGGAGGATGCGGGCCCGAGCGACGCGGCAGTGCCAGTTAAAGTAGCGCCTGCAACCGAGACACCAAAGGGATCGGTTTCATCGGCCCCGATTGCATTTTCATCTTCAGTGATCGTGGCGCTAGCGCAACTGGTGCCCGACAATAGAGTGCCTGCAATATATGTGACCGTTGCTGGTATGGCATCGGCGACTGCAATATTAGTGGCGGTTGCGCTGCCCGCATTGGACACCAGAATGCAATAGCGCAATATCGCTGCGGGGATAGCTTTGGGGTTGGTGGCGCTAACGCCATCGCTCACCACATTGCTGATTTTGGTTACGCTCAGGTTGGCGACAGGGTTGCACAATGTGATATCGTTGATCGACATAAATTGATTGCCCGGGTCGGCGGGGGCTGTTGTGTGATTACCATAACGAACGGTTATGGTATCGACTGGGGAGGAAAAAGTAACGACAACCGTACCATCTGCCGTCGTGTTGGCGGCGCTAGCATCGCCGATTGCGACATTACCGGCGACATAATTGGTGATGCCATTAGTTAGGGTCGGCGATACCGGGCTGCCGTTAAAGCTGCCGGTTATCGTCAGCCGATCAGCATAGCTTGCGGCCCCGAAATCAATATCAAAGACCCTGAACTGCAAGCCGGGAACGGCGGTTGGCAAGGTGATCACCGTTGTTGCGGCCTGCGACGCAGTGGTGTTGTTCATGTTCTGGAACAACCCTACTTCACCAGCAAACCCGCCGGTGAGTGTGCCATTGATGGCGGGCGATCCTGTGACGAATGGGAAATCGGTGTTTATCGCGAAATTGGTCGATCCAATGCCGGTTATGGCATAGCTGTTGTTCAACGATCCCGAAGTCCAAGTCCTCGTACCCCAGTCGAACAGGACACTCCCTACAGGGCAAATCAACGTTGGCGGTGTGCCAGCGGTTCGCGTCCCAGCCACAGTAAATGAAACAGCCGCGTAATCATCTTCGGTCGTAGAGCTGTTATTGGGTGTAGAATCGCCATCAAAGGCCGATGATGTCGATATCTCGGCGCTATTGGTTACGACCCCACCGGTCGATGCCGTTACAGTTACGGAAAGGGTAATCGAAGCTGAGGCACCCGGTGCCAGTGTTCCAACCGACCAGATTCCCGTTCCGGCATTGTACGACCCGGTGCCTGTTGAGCTGACAAAATTGACGCCAGCGGGTAGTTGGTCACGCACCTGAACGCCAGTTGCAGTAAGGGCGGAAGACGCTACGTTCGTTGCACTCAATGTGTAAGTAATACTGGCTCCGCTTGCTGGCGCGGAATTGCTGACGTTTTTTGTCAGCGAGAGATCCGCATCACGTGGAGAAATATAAAGATCGGCCCGGGTAAAGTCCCCGGTCGTTCCTCCCACAGAGTCGCAAATCGTTAATGTCCATGTTCCCGCTGCGGCTTGCCCGTCAAACGCTGACAACGCAGCCGCCGGCCGGAATGTCCGTTGATAGGGCGGAACGGCATTATTGTTGTCGTTAGTTGTATGCGTTGAGATTGCAGCCGCAGCTTCATCGTCAAACAGCACACTCAAGTCGTCGGCACTGCCGCCAATATTCGCCATCATTGAAGCGGTAGTGCCACCCGGACTCGTCAACGACACGCGCAAATGGTCGCGGTTTTTGTGAGTCAAAGCGACGGCAATATTGACGTCCGCAATCGAATAGGTCGTCGGAACATTGAAGGTTCTGGTTAGTGTGGTCGCGCAGTTCGCGCTTTCTGGGATCGCGCCTGCTGTGCTGTTCGTATATTGATAAGTTGTCTGAGCCAACACCGCGGACGGCATCAGCCACAGAATAAAAGCCGCGCAAAAGGCGGCGAAAACAGTCCATCTATCTCGACGAAATCTCGTTTGATGGCTGGAATGATCTTGGTTAGGCCCCTTCCACATGGGACTGAACTATCAACCAATCCTTTATTAATGATAAATCATCGGCACTTCCGGCGGTTTTCGTATGTAAAATCTTTGCAACTCATGCCGAAAGTTAATCGTTATCCGATGGCTTACACCGCTTCAATTTTCCCAATCGCCGGCGGCCGACATCCAGACCGATGTCGCCGCGACCGCCGCCGTGTCGGCACGCAATATTCTAGGTCCGAGTGATACTGCAATTGCAGCAGAATGATTTCGGATTGCGGCATTTTCTTCATCGGTAAAACCACCCTCCGGCCCGATCAGGATCGCCGTTGGTCCGCGCTTGATTGTTTGGGCAAACGGCACCCCGCCGCGTTCGTCGCAGAAGTAAAGCGTCCGGTATTGCGGCCAGCCTTTGAGCAAAGCGTCGAGCTTGGTCAGCGGCGCGATTTCCGGCAGCGCGGTGCGTTCGCATTGCTCGGCGGCTTCGATCATTTGCGCGCGGAGGCGCTCTTCCTTGACTTTGTCCACCACGCAGCGGGCGGTCAGCACTGGCACAAAACGCGCAATGCCAAGCTCGCACGCCTTTTCCGCGATCCAGTCGAACCGGTCTTTCTTGACCAGCGCTTGAACCAACCAGAGATCAGGCACGGTCTCGCGTTCGCGCAGCTTTTCCGCCACTATGAGGACAAGGTCACGCTTTCCGGCGTTTGACACCGTCGCCAGATATTCGCCCGAGATGTCATCGAATAGCTTGACCGGCGAGCCTTCCTTCAGGCGCATGACGCCGAGCAGGTAATGCGCGGCATTGCCATCGACATGGACCTCGACGCCTTCAGCAAGCGGCTGCTCGACGAACAGACGCGGGGTGGATTTAGGCGGCCAGGCGGGGGTTGCGGGCATTAAATCGGCTTTAGCCGAAAAACGCCCTTCGACAAGCGATTGGCATAGCGTTATCAGAAAGGCTGTGACCACGACCATCGTTCCCGACAGTCAGCATAGCGGCCTGACCGCGTTGCTTCCGCCCAAGTTGCAGGCGTTGGCGCTGCTTGCGCGGTTTGACCGGCCGATTGGCTGGTGGCTGCTGTTCTGGCCGTGTGTTTACGGGTTGGCGCTCGCGGGCGGAGCGGTCGAGCGTTGGGATCTGGTGCTATGGATGCTGGTTGGGGCCATCGCGATGCGAGGGGCGGGATGTGTCTACAATGATATCGTCGACCGTGATCTGGATGCGCAAGTCGTGCGCACGGCGTCTCGCCCTTTGCCGAGCGGTGCGGTGTGCGTGAAGGCGGCTTGGTGCTGGCTCCTTGCCCTCTGTCTTGTCGGGTTGGTGGTACTGCTGCAATTGCGCTGGGAGGCTCAGCTTGTCGCACTGGGCAGCCTTGCGCTTATTGCAGCCTATCCCTTCATGAAACGCATTACGTGGTGGCCGCAAGTCTGGCTTGGGCTGGTGTTCAGTTGGGGTGTGCCGGTCGGATGGATCGCGATTACCGGCACCGCTGATGTCGCGATGCTTTGGTTGTATGTGGGAACGATTTTCTGGGTAGTCGGCTACGATACGATCTACGCGATGCAGGACCGCGACGACGACGCGCTGGTCGGTATTCGTTCGAGCGCGCTCAGGCTAGGCGGCAATGTCCGCGTCGGCGTTGCGCTGTTTTATGCGCTGGCGCTGGTTGGCTGGGGGATGGCGATCTGGAGCGTGCGGCCTCAAGGTCAGGCGCTGATTGCGCTTGTGCCCGTTGCGATCCATTTGGCAATGCAGGTCATCACGTTAAAGGCCAATGGCAGCAATTCCTTGGGGCATTTCCGGTCGAACCGTATGGCAGGCCTGTTGATGGCTTTGGGGTGTCTGGTCGTTGGCGCGGCAAGTTAGAATTATTGGATAGAGGATAAAATATGGAACATCGCCGGCTTGGTAAAAGCGCAATTTACGTGTCCGACATTTGCATGGGCACGATGACATTCGGTTCGCAAGCCGACGAGGCCGAGGCGCATCGGATAATGGACCGCAGCCTTGACGCTGGGATCAACTTTTTCGATACCGCCGAGGGCTATCCAGTCCCGCCCGATATCAAATGGGTAGGGCGCACCGAGGAGATTGTTGGTCGGTGGATGAAGGGCAAAAACCGCGACGCTATCATCATGGCCACCAAGGTTTCGGGGCCAAGCCATACGTGGTTCAAATCACCGAAACGCAGCGGGATGACTGCACTTGATCGGCACAATATTGTCGTCGCTGTTGAGGATAGTCTACGCCGGTTACAGACCGATTATATCGACTTGTACCAGACCCACTGGCCTGACCACGGTACCAGCTATGACGAGACGATGGAGGCACTCGACGATCTCGTGCGCGCAGGCAAAGTGCGGATATTGGGCTGCTCCAACGAAACCAGTTACGGATTGATGAAATCGCTGGCAACGTCGGAGAAGCTGGGCACGGCGCGTTATCACACAATCCAGAACAATTACTCGATCAACAACCGGCGGTTTGAGGACGAGTTGAAACAGGTATGCCGTCAGGAAGGTGTCTCGTTAATACCTTACTCGCCGCTTGGTGGTGGTGTTTTGTCAGGAAAATATCTGGATGGTGCTCGGCCCGAAGGGGCGCGTTTCTCTCGCTATCTCGAGATGCAAGGCGAGCGGCAATTTGAAATGGCGCACCGGTTTGCAGGACCGCGCGCGCTGGAGTCGACCGGACGTGTTGTTGCAATCGCGAAAGAAGCGGGAATATCTCCGGTGACGCTGGCCACCGCGTGGTCGAAGCAGAATGACTTTGTTGCGTCGACAATCGTCGGGGTCAGTAGCGAGGATCAACTCGACGAGATTTTTGCAGCGATTGATTTGAAGCTGAGTGACGAAGTAATGACCGCGGTGCATAATGTGACGAAGGAAATCTTATACCCGATGGGGTAATCTCTCCGCTGCCAGCAATTCCTCGGCACCGCCCAGATCGACCGAGACCAAGCGGCTGATGCCTTGCTCGACCATTGTCACGCCGAACAGGCGGTGCATCCGGCTCATCGTGACGGCGTTGTGCGTGACGATAAGATAGCGCGTGTCGGTTTCGCGGGTCATTGCGTCGAGTAGGTCGCAGAAGCGTTCGATGTTGGCGTCGTCGAGCGGTGCGTCGACTTCGTCGAGCACGCAGATCGGTGCGGGGTTGGTGAGGAACAGGCCGAAGATCAACGCGACGGCGGTGAGCGCCTGTTCGCCGCCGGACAGCAGGGTCAGCGATTGCAATTTCTTGCCCGGCGGTTGCGCGAAGATTTCGAGACCGGCTTCGAGAGGATCGTCGCTGTCGATTAGCGCCAGATGCGCCTGACCGCCATTGAAGAGCGTTGCGAAAAGGCGACGGAAGTGCTGGTCCACGGCTTCGAACGCCGCCAGCAACCGTGCGCGGCCTTCGCGGTTCAGGCTTCCGATCGAGCCGCGCAGGCGGTTGATGGCTTGCGATAACTCTTCGCTTTCGGCGATGCCCTTGGCCTGTTCAGTTTCGAGTTCGGCGAGTTCGTCGGCAGCGATTAAATTGACCGGACCGATCCGCTCGCGTTCGGTTTGAAGCCGGTCGAGGCGGCTGGACTCAGTCGCCGCGTCGTCCATCGCGGTTTCGTCAAATTCGAGTTTTTGAGGCAGTACCGGCGGCGGGCACTCGAAACGCTCGCCCGACACGCGACCCATTTCGACGCGGCGAAGTTCCTGATTTTCGGCGCGGGCTTCGGCTCCAGCACGCGTTTCGCGCGCGGTGGACAATGCTTCGGCGGCGGTGGCGAGTTCGGCTTCAAGCGATTTCAGCGCGGTTTCGCTGGCGGTTTCGGCGACCTGCAATTGCGCGAGTTTGTCGGCGAGTTCGCCTTTGCTGGACTGGAGCGCTGCGATTTCTCCGGCCAATATGTCGGGCCGTCCCGCCATCGTCTCCTGTTCAGCGGCAATCTCCGCTGCGCGCTTGTTCATTTCGGTGATGCGCCGCTCGGCTTCCCCGGCTCGCTCCTGCCAGCCGCGAATTTCCGCTTGGGCAACCGCACGCCGTTCGCGTTGTTGGGCAATCTGCTGGTCGAGCGCCGACAGGTCGCCCTGCGTGCGCAAAACCAGGTGGCGGGCTGCTTCGCTTTCGGTGGTTAGCTTTTCGACCAGCACATCATGCTGACCGCCATCGGGCAGTGCTGCTCGAATCGCGCTGGCCGCATTTAGCTCCGCTGCCGCCTGCGCAATCTCCTGATCTGCGTCCGCCATCCTTTCAGCCAGTGCTTCGCTCGCTGTCCGTCTCCGGGTAAGCGCATCTTCGGCGCGGTCGGCTTCGCGGAGGGCCTGACGCAGTTCATTTTCCGCCGCTTGCTGTTGCTGTGTGGCCTCACGCAATTTTATTTGAGCGGCGTTAATGCGGTCCGAAATCTGCGCGAGCGCGACACTTTCGGCATTCACTGTGGCTTCCGAGCCGGGAACCAGTTCGGCCAAAGCCGCCAGCCGGTTGGCGCGGATAAGCTGTTCCGCCGCAGTCGAGCCGTCATCATCGGCGGCAAAGCCATCCCACCTGCGGAGTTTGCCGTCGAACGTGACGAGGCGTTCTCCGGGAGCGAGTGGGTGGCCGTCGTCGGTTTCGACTACGCGCACCATAGCCAATCGTGCGGTGAGTTCGGGAGGGGCCTCAACATGGTTGATCAACAACGAAAAGTTTCCGTTCGTGTCGAGCGCAGTCGAGACACCGTGAGGTTGAGCGCGTCTTCCGGGCATCTCGACTGCGCTCGATGCGAACTGGTTTGGAGCGCTTGTCCAACGCCGTCCAACATCACCGCCGACCGCAGCATTCACATCATCGCCCAAAGCTGCCGCAAAGGCGCGTTCGTAACCCGGTTTGACGGATATCCGGTCAATCGCCTTCGAACCGCCACCGCGGACCATCCCCCGCTCAAGCGCGCCCTTTTCCGAAAGCAATGCGGCCAGTTCGGCCTTTGCACTCGCCAGATTGCTTTGCGCCGTGTCGCGTTCGGCAAGGTTTGCGGCGCGACCTTCCTCCAAAGACAACAGCGCCGTTGCCGCCTTCTCAATCGCCGATTGCAGCGTTTTTACCCGCTCGGCGGCAGCGTTACGAATACTCTCAAGTTCCGCCTCGTCACCCAACGCGGCCAGCTCATCCGCCAACCGCGAAGCATCGCGTGCGGCCCGGTCGGACCGCCCTTGCGCATTCGCAATCGCAGCGTCGGCAACGCGCAGCTCGGCTTCTGCCCGCGCTTGTTCAGCGGAGGCTTTGGCGAGCGACACCTCGCTCTCGCGCGCCTGTCTCTCGGCTGCGTCGCCTGCACGGGCGAGGGCAGGGCGTTGCTCCTCGATTGCCTTTATCTGCACCGCGAGCGCCGCACTCTCCGCTTGCAGCCGCGCCAACGCGTCGGCGGCGTCATGCGTTAGCTTGCCCTCGCGCGCACCATCATCGGCCATCCGAGCCGCCTGCGCTGACAGGTCGGCCTGCCGCTGGATTATTCGATCACGCTCACTGGTCAGTTGCACCAATTTGTTCGACAGATCGCTCGCAGCATCGCGCGCTGCCATCGCTATGGAACGCGCTTCGGCCAGTTCGCGTACCGCCGATTGTTGGCGGTCGGTGAGGACACGCTGCGTCGCCGCGGCGGTATCAACCGCCTCGGTCGCCGCCTGTGCTTCGGCACGCGCCGCGTCTGCCGCTGCCTTTGCTTCGCGCCAGCGGACAAAAATCAGCCGCGCTTCGGCTTGAAGGATGTCTTTGGACAATTTCCGATAGCGTTCGGCCTGCTTCGCCTGCCGCCGTAGCTGCCCCGTCCGCGCATCCATATCTGCAAGGATTGTCGCCAACCGCGCCAGATTGGTTTCAGCCGCTCGCAGTTTCTGCTCGGCATCCTTTCGTCTGACATGAAGCCCGGAAATCCCCGCCGCCTCCTCAAGCATCTGCCGCCGCTCCTGCGGCTTGGCTGAGATAATCGCGCCAATTCGCCCCTGGCTAACCAGAGCAGGCGAATGCGCACCCGTCGCGGCATCGGCAAAGATCAGCGCAACGTCTTTGGCCCGCACATCGCGGCCATTGGAACGATAGGCCGATCCAGCACCTCGCTCAATCCGACGGGTAACCTCGATTTCATGATCGTCGTCATTGGCAATCGGGCCGACCGCGACATCATTGCTATCACGTTCGGCAGAAATCGTGACCTCAGCGAAATCCCGCGCCGGTCGCGAAGCTGTCCCAGCGAAGATCACGTCTTCCATACCCGCACCGCGCATTGACTTCGCGCTGCTTTCGCCCATCACCCAGCGGATCGCTTCGAGTAGGTTGGATTTGCCACAGCCATTGGGTCCAACAATGCCCGTCAGCCCGGTTTCGATACGCAATTCGGCAGGCTCGACAAAGCTTTTGAAGCCGGTCAGTTTCAGCTTCTTTATTCGCATCGGCGCCGTCCCCACGGCTGACCGACACTGTCGAGGCTCCCCGCAACCATATTTACCTAGCGCCAGCCTCGACGAGCTTGCTCTTGACTTGGGCCCATGCGCCGACGTTCAGCGGCGCGCCGTTCAGCGTGAAATATGGCGTTCCGGTCACACCGTCTTTGCCGCCTTGCTCGGTACCCTTGATGAGCGCGTCGATTGCCTTTGAATCGGCCAGACATGCCTTTGCTTGGTCAGCACTGATCCCCCGTTGCTGGACGAACTCGATCAAGCCCATGCGAGTGCCCAGGAAGGTCGCGACTTCGGCTGGAGTCATTTTGGCAGCAGCCTGTTGCTCGGCTTCGGTGATGCCAGCCATCTTGCCCAGCCAATTCTGTTGATCGGCATAAAGTTGATCGCTCAACGGGTAGAACGCTTCAGGGCCGCTACACTGCGCCAAAAGGAAGCCTGGAATGTCTTGAACACCGTGAACAAGGAACGGTCGAAACTCCATGCTCACAACACCCGTATCGACAATCTTTTTCAGCTCCTCAGCCGATTGATTGGCAAACTGAGCACATCCGGGGCAGGTGATCGCACCATATTCAATTAGCTTCAGCTTGGCATCGGGGTTGCCCATTTGGAAGCCCCCGGCTTCAGTTTTTACAACTGTTTCGCTCCAGATTTTGCCAACAGGGGCGGCGACTTTGGCAATTGCCTCACCT
Organism: Sphingomonadales bacterium; assembly: GCA_031429915.1. GTDB lineage: Bacteria > Pseudomonadota > Alphaproteobacteria > Sphingomonadales > Sphingomonadaceae > Sphingorhabdus_B. Next base: position 14,251 of record JANPAM010000021.1, read on the forward strand.
TTAGGCACCGCATTGCTATCAGCGCCGCCGCACGCGGTGAGGGCGAGAGCGGCTGTCGCCGAAATAAGAATATATTTAATGCGCATGTTTCAGTCCTTTATCAAAATCGAGTACGCTTTTTAGCTCTTGAAAATTGTGCATATGGTCCTGCAATTTGCCATTGATCAGGAATGACGGCGTGCCGTTTACGCCAAGTTTGCTGCCTTCGTCGCTCATAGCAATGGTTGCATCGAACGACGCTTTGTCAGCGATACATTTTTTGCCCTGGGCCAGCGTCACGCCGCGTTGCTGCATGATATTCGAAAGACCGGTTTCGACATAGACGCCCGTCATATAGCCAGTGTAATCTTTCGACTGTAACTTGGCATTTGTCGCTTCACTGATCTTGTTGGCTTTGCTGAGCCAGGTTTTCTGGGTCGCCAGCAGATGTTTGTGGTTGCCGAAAAAGCGAGCCTTGCCGCCGCATCGCGCTAGCATTGCCGCGGTCAGATCGACCGGATTGAGAACTAAATTACGAATTTCAAAACTGGCTTTGCCGTTTGCGACATATTGGGTCTTGAGCAGCGGCGCGTCGTTGTTTTCGAAATCTGCGCAGTGGCCGCATGTGTAGCTCATATATTCGACGATCTTTGTCGGAGCGTTTGGATTGCCTATGATGTGACTGCCCTTGTCCGATAACGTGAAGGTCAGCAGCCAGTTTGGTTTCGCGGGTGCGCTGTACACGGCGACCGCGCTGAAGAGGACGAGACCGGCTAAACCAAAACGCCGGAATGAGGAAAAGTGCGACATATTTTTACTGCTTCGTTGGAAAAGGGTGAGTTCGCGCATCTGAAATCACTCGGGGCTTTTGGCAAGGCTTTTTGCGAGGCTTTCAAGCACAGCAAACAGTTCGGGGTCGGCGATTTCGCGCAAACTGTCGCCCAGCTCCATTGGTACTGGTTTCAACATCGGCGGGGTCGCCGGTTTGCGGGCGGCGGCGGGTTTCGCCACGACGCCCTGACGAACTTTGATCCGGGCGACCGCGCCGTAACCAAAAAAGCGGTTCACTCGTTCGATAATCTCGGGAATGACATGCTGGATCATTGGAGCGTGCGCACCCTCAACCGTGAGTTCGAGCGTACCGTCCGATTTCTTGCCGATGGGAAAGCGGATCGCTTCGGGAGCTGAAACGGCAGCATAGCGAGCGCCGACAATTTCATCCCAGCGACTGACAACCGAGCTTTGGACAAATCCGAACCGGCGAAACGCCGCACGTCCAATTTCGGGCATGAGGTCGGACACTGCTCGCGCCTCGCCGCCGCGCGGGCGTTGATAGGGCTTGGGCACGACCTTTTTGCCGCTCGCTTTGCCCGCTGGTGCCTTGCCTTTGTCCATTCGTTACGTCATGCCATTTTCGATGAGCGCCGTCCAACATAGCGACCAAAAAGCTGGGGATATCGCCGCTGCCCTGCTGGCGCATTACCGGAAATCTGCACGAAGGTTACCGTGGCGCGCGCCGCCGGGATCAGCTTTGCCCGACGCCTATCATGTCTGGCTGTCGGAAATCATGCTCCAGCAAACGACCGTTGCTGCGGTGATCCCGTATTTCGAGCGCTTTACTGACCGCTGGCCCGGGTTTGCGGCGCTGGCGGCGGCGGATGAGGCGGATGTCATGGCGGCATGGGCAGGTCTCGGCTATTACGCACGGGCGCGCAATCTGATTGCTTGTGCAAAGACGGTTGCGAGCTCGCATCAAGGGCAGCTGCCCCAGACCGAAGAAGAACTGCTCAAGCTGCCCGGCATCGGTAGTTATACGGCGGCAGCTATTGCTTCGATTGCTTTTGGTCGGCGAGCGGTGGTGGTTGACGCAAATGTCGAGCGTGTGGTTGCAAGGCTGTTTGCCATCGACACACCGTTACCGGCTGGCAAAGTCGAAATCCGTGCGGCGACCGGTGCAATCACGCCTGACAAAGCGGCTGGTGATTTTGCGCAGGCAATGATGGATTTAGGTGCCGGAATTTGCTCGGTCCGCAATCCATCCTGCAAAATTTGTCCGTTACTGGCTTACTGCGTTGCAGGTCAGGCCGGGACGCCAGAGAGTTTTCCGGTGAAACCACCCAAAAGAGCCAAGCCGCACCGCACTGGCACTGCTTATTGGATTGAGCGGGACGACCATGTCTGGCTCGTTAGGCGCGGTGGTAGTGGTATGCTCGCCGGAATGCGCGCGTTGCCCGATGATAGCTGGAGCGCGAAATGGGATGGCAACGGGGGCCCTCCTTTTGCAGGTGAATGGCAAACATTGCCTGCAACTGTCGAGCACGTCTTCACCCATTTCAGCCTGTCGCTGGCGATTGCCGTTACGGCATCGCAGCCTGCTGCCGAAACGCTCGGCGAAGGCGAATACTGGCCGCTAAAATCGCTCGACAAGGCGGGGTTGCCGACCTTATTCTCAAAAGCAGCGAAGGCCGCAAGGCCATAAGGAGAGAGATGATGGAAATGCAAACGATCAACCAGACAATGATTGGGCGGCGAGGTTTCTTGGGCTGGAGCGGAGCATTAGCGGCGACCTCTGCCCTGATGCCAGCGCAGCTTTGGGCAAAAGCCGTTGCAGAGAAATATCCGACAATTCGTGCGCAATTTGAAAGCTACGTCTCCTCTGGCAAATTGCCGGGGTTGGTTGCCGCTGTAGGTCGCGGCAATGCAGCCGCCGACCTGATCGCGGTCGGAACCATCGCACAGGGAAGCAATACGCCTGTGGATATCGATTCGCTCTGGCGCGTCTATTCGATGACCAAGCCGATCACGGGTATCGCAGCGATGATATTGGTTGGTGAGGGCAAGTTGAAGCTCGACCAGCCGATTGCCGACTTCATCCCTGAATTCGCCAACATGACTGTGCTGACCGATCCGGATAACAGCCTGGCGGCAGTCCCGGCCAAAAACCAGATCACCGTCAGGCATTTGCTGACTCACACTGCGGGTCTCGGCTATGGCATCATCACCAAAGGGCCGTTGCTCAAGCTATATAACGAACAGGGAATTAACCCGGCGATATTCAGCCGATTTCCGGTACCCGGCCAAACGGTGCCTGCGCCGACGCCTGACCTGAAGACCTTTGCCGAGCGTGTTGCGAAGCTGCCCTTGATCGCTGAGCCCGGTACCAAATGGAGCTATTCAATCGCGCTAGACCTATTGGGCCGCGTTATCGAAGTTGCCAGTGGCATGGATTTTGGGGCGTTTCTCCAGACCCGCCTGTTCGATCCACTGAAAATGACCAGCAGTTATTTTCAGGTTCCGGCATCCGAGACCAAACGGTTTGTAACCAACTATGCGTTAATGGGCAGCGTGTTGTTCCCGGTCGATCCTGCACCAAGCAGCATCTATCTCGACAAGCCAGCTTTTGCCTTCGGCGGGGCAGGACTAGTGTGTTCCGCGCGTGATTATGATCGTTTCCTGCATATGCTGCAAAATGCCGGAGAGCTTGATGGCGTTCGAATCATGTCGGCTGAAACTGTGGCATTGGCAGTTTCAAACTTGCTTCCGGCTGGCGTGAAGACCGAGGGCACGTTCGTCGAAGGCGCAGGAAATGGCGCTGGAGGGCGAGTGGGCCTCGGCGCGTTTGAGGGCACGTTTGGATGGGGCGGGGCGGCTGGAACCGTGGCTTTCGTCGATACCAAACGGAAGTTGCGAGCGGTCTGCATGGCGCAATATGTGCCGAGCAACATCTATCCCTTCCACGAAGATTTCGTGAAATGGGTCATGAAGGACGTTGGCATCGCCTGACCCCATGATTGCGCCGGGTTTCACAGGATCGCCGCTCGACCGGGCCGACCGCGTTCGGAGCGATGCACAGGCCTATGGCGTTTTGCTCTGTGACTGGCGCGCTCGAATATTGGGGCTAAACGGGCTCGACCCGGTGGTGGCCTCCGAAGGCGGATTGCACTGGCATTCGCTGGCGGAACTTGATGGGTCTGAAGAACTCATCCTGCTTGGCCTCGCCGATGGCAAGCCGCATTTCGTTCCATTGGTCGATGCGACGGGTGATGCGTTCCGTTCGCCAGCGATTTGGCGTGCGCTCAGTATGCTCCCGGCAGAAGACGCCGCGATTTACGGCACTGCGCGAAGCCTGATCGAGTGGCATAATGCTCACAAATTTTGCGGCAAATGCGGGTCGGCGACCGAGTTATTTCGAGCAGGCTGGGGCCGCAAATGTGGCAATTGTGCCAAGGAGCATTTCCCGCGCACCGATCCAGTTGTCATCATGCTCGCTGAATTTGAAGGCAAGGCGCTCCTCGGACGGCAATCGCGCTTTCCGCCGGGGAATTATTCGGCTTTGGCGGGCTTTCTCGAACCTGGCGAGAGCGTCGAAGAAGCGGTTCGCCGCGAAATCCACGAGGAAGCCGGTGTAACCTGCGGCGCAGTGCGTTATGTTACCAGCCAGCCCTGGCCGTTCGGCGGATCGCAGTTGATGATCGCTTGCGTGGCGGATGCTGAGGGCGAAGAAATCACGCTCGACACCAATGAGTTGGAAGACGCGATGTGGGTGACCAAGGACGAGGCGCGGGCCGCACTTGCCAATCAGGAGGAGCGGAAATTTAACGCGCCGCCGCCCTTTGCGATTGCGCACAGCCTGCTTCGGCATTGGGTGACCGACTGATGGCCGAACCCGTTCCGCTTCGCATCGATATCGTGTCGGACGTCGTCTGTCCGTGGTGCATCATTGGTTACAAGCAGGTCGAAAAGGCATTGACGATGCTCGACACGGCGGTCGATGCAGAGTTTTGGTGGCACCCCTTCGAACTCAACACCAACATGCCGCCCGAGGGGCAGGATGTCGCCGAGCATATCCAACAGAAATATGGCAGCACGCCCGAACAGAGCAGAGCCAACCGGGAACGAATGGGCGAAATCGGCGCGAGCCTTGGCTTTCAATTCGGCCAGCAGCCCGACCGGCGGATTTATAACACATTCAAGGCGCACAAGCTGCTGCACATTGCGGGGCATGAGCAGGGTTGGCGTAAGCAGACCGAGCTGAAACTGGCATTGTTCGCGGCGTATTTTCAGGAAGGCCGCGATGTAAGCGACGAAACCGTGTTGCTCGACGTTGCGCAATCAGTGGGTCTAAACCGCGATGCGAGTAAGGCATGGCTGGCTGACGCGGCGCTGACCGAAACCGTCCGCGCCGAACAAGCGCATTGGCTCGACCAGAACATCACCGGCGTACCCGCAATCATTTTCGATCAGCAGTTCATGGTGCCCGGCGCACAAAGCGCCGAGGCATTTGCGGGGGTTATCGGCAAAGTCCTGGCCAAACGCACCGCTGGTTAAACCAGCCCCATCTTCATCAATTCGCCAAGCATCTTTGCTGACATTTCGTCGCGGCCATCGGCCTCGATGCTGTCCAGATCGGGCGGTGCATTGGCCTCTTCGAGATAACGCCAGCCTTGGTGCGCTCGTTTGGGAATCGAGCGCACGGGGATGAGGCGCGGCTCTATGCGAATCCAGTGCCGCCCGGCGCCGTTTTCCATGAAGCCGATTATCGGACTTCGGCCGATCATCGCATGGGCATGGATCCAGTAAAGCGAGCCGCCCGTCATTTCCGCAATCCGTTTGGGCAGATAGCGTGTGGTTAGCCTCGCCTCGCCATCGGTGCCATAGGCCTCAAGCCTACGCCGGAGGTCGCCTGCGTTCTCCGCACCGAATGCGATTTTGGTCATGTTGAGTGGCATGATGCAGATTTGGGTAGTGCAGCTTTAGGCTACAAGACCGCTGGCGACGGCGAGCCCCAAAAATATAAGGAAGCCCATCGAGTCGGTGATCATCGTAACGAAAATCGAACTCGAAACCGCCGGGTCCTGATCTAGCCGGTCAAACAGAACGGGGATGGCGACGCCGGACAGTCCGGCCAAAGCGATGTTGCACAATATCGCAACGCCGATGACGCCGCCGAGCATTGGGTTGCTGAAAATGACACCTGCACCGACTCCGGCAATGATCGCAACCGTTGCCCCGATGAGTAAAGCCACCCTGATTTCGCGCCAAATTGCGCGCATTGTATTGGACTGGGTCAACTGGTTGGTGGCGAGTGCGCGAACGGTTACCGCAAGCGTCTGTGTGCCGGCATTGCCGCCGATGGATGCAACGATCGGCATCAATATCGCCAGTGCAACCATCGTCTCAATCGCCGCACCGAACTGAGCAATGATAAACGACGCGACCATCGCGGTGCCTAGGTTGGCAATCAGCCAGCGGACACGCGCCTTGTAGCTGTCGGCAATCGGCTCGTTGATATCGCCGTCGCCTGCACCGGAAAGCCGCAGGATATCCTCATCGGCTTCTTCCTGAATGATGTGGACAATGTCATCGGCGGTAATCACCCCGACGAGGCGGCCCGATCCGTCAACGACGGCCGCTGAAATAAGCGCGTATTTCTGGAACCGGAGCGCGATTTCTTCCTGATCCATATCGACCGGGATCAAAGTCTGCTCGCGCTGCATCAGTTCGTTGACTTGAACCTTGCGCTGACTTCGCATGATCCAGCTCAGCTTGCAGGTGCCGACCGGTTTGTGCTGCGGATCGACCACAAAGATTTCCCAGAAATCTGTGGTCAAATCCTGATGGTCGCGCAGATAATCAATCAGCTGCCCGACGGTCATGTGCTCGGGCACTGCCACCAGATCGCGCTGCATGATGCGACCAGCGGATTCGTCCGGATAGGACAGCGCATCCTCGATTGCGGCTCGGTCTTCGGGGTCGAGTTCGGCGAGGACGGCCTGCTGGTCCTCCTCTTCCATATCCTCGATGATGGCGACCGCATCGTCGGTATCGAGTTGTCCGGCAAGGTCGGCGACCAATGCGGCTGGCAGCGCGTCGATGATATCCTCGCGGACATAGTCATTGACCTCGGCCAGCACCTCGGCGCTCATCAGGTCGCCCAGCGCAATCGCCAGCTCGCCGCGCCGGTCACGCGGCGTCAGCTCGAACAGATCGGCGATGTCGGCTTCGTGCAAAGGCTCGACCAGCCGGTGAGCCTCGACCAAATCACCTTCTTCGACTGCATCAAGCACGCGGTCGACAAAGTCACGGGTCAGGCGGTTGTCTTCGTCGAGCGTTTCGACAATATCGTCTGGAAGCATATCGGGATCGGCAATTTCGCTGGTCATATGCGGCCTTTCCCGTGAGTAATGGCGATCGTCGCCCCTCCTAGGCGGGCCACATCAAAAAGCAATGATTTTGGCTTTCCTATATTGGCGGCTTCGCCTAGGGCATCGGCCAACATCACCGGTAGCCAAAGGACAGCATCATGGCCGACGAAACACTAACCCTTTCCCTCGACAGCGGCGACGTTGTGATCAAATTGCGCTCCGATCTGGCGCCAAACCACGTTGCTCGAATCAAGGAACTGGCGAGCGAAGGTTTTTACGACGGCATCACGTTCCACCGCGTAATCCCGGGCTTTATGGCGCAGGGCGGTTGCCCGACCGGAACCGGCATGGGTGGATCGAAAAAGCCTGATCTGGCGCAGGAATTCAACAGCGAACCGCACGTTCGCGGCACATGCTCGATGGCGCGTTCGAGCAGCCCGAACAGCGCGAACAGCCAGTTCTTCATCTGCTTCGATGACGCTGGCTTCCTCGACAACCAGTACACCGCATGGGGCAATGTCGTCAGCGGCATGGAACATGTCGATGCCTTGCCAAAGGGCGAGCCACCAGCGAACCCCGGCAAGATCAACAAAGCGACTGTTGGCTGATGCTTCGACGTCTCGCTAATTAGGTAAAAAAGGCGCAAAGGCACGAAGACACAAAGGGCTTGCTCTTTGCGTCTTCGTTGTAACATATTCTATGCGCCGTGCTCGTCAAATGGCGCGATGATGAATGAAGGCGAAAACGCCTTCGAGCCTTTGTGCCTTCGCGCCTTTTTTACGAAATTCTGCTTAATCAGGCGAGGCTGAACGTGCCTGTGACCACCGTAAAGCATTTGCCCGACAGCCACACGCGATCGCCGTCGAGGCGGCAGCCCAGATAGCCGCCGCGCGCGCTGGCCTGATAGGCGGTGAAAGTGTCGCGGCCCAGTTCGGCGGCCCAATAAGGCGTCAACACCGCGTGTGCGCTACCTGTGACGCTGTCTTCATCGACACCCGCTCCGGGGACGAAAACGCGGCTGACGATGTCGGTGTCTTTGCCGGGTGCTGTGGCGGTAAAACTGTCGTCGCCAAACGCGGCGAGTGCCTTCATGTCGGGCTTTAGCGCCAGCACTTCGTCGGCGGTCGCGTAACGAAACACATTATAATGATCGGGGTTGCGGCGCATCGCCAGCGGATTGCCGCCCATTGCTGAGGCCATCTCGGGCAAATCAACCGCTTCAGTGGGAATGGCGGGCAGAGCAACGGCATAGCCACTTCCATCGCGCTTCACTTCCAAAATCCCGGCTTTGCGCGTGCGGAAGGTGACTCGGTCCATGTCAGGATTCTGGGTGAGGATGATGTGTCCACTGGCAAGCGTTGCATGGCCGCATAGGCGGATCTCGACCGAAGGTGTGAACCAGCGCAATTCGTAATCCGCTTCGCCGCTAGCGTCTGGAATGTAGAAGGCGGTTTCGGCGAAATTGTTTTCTTCGCCAATCGCTTGCAATACGTGATCATCAAGCCATGCCGCAATCGGCATCACTGCCGCTTGATTGCCGGTGAACGGCCGGTCAGCGAAGGCATCGACGTGATAATAGGGTAAGTCAGTCATGGCTTTTCGTGCTCGTGATGGTGGCCGTGGGTGTGGTTATCGGGCTCTGGGTGGATAAGCACTTCGACGCCCGGGAATTCGCGTTCAAGCTCTGCCTCGACCTCGTCCATAACCCGATGGACCTCTCCGAGCGTCTTTTTAGGGTCAAACCAGACGTGGAACTGGACGAAATCGTGCATCCCGCTCGACCGAGTGCGTACATCATGGATTGTGCTCATTTCGGGATGGCGGTTGGCAACGGCCAGAAACCGGTTACGTTTTTCCTCGGGCCATTCGCGGTCGAGTAACTGCGCCAGCGCCATCTTAGCCGATTGCGACGCGCCGAACAGCAACCAGAACGCAATGCCGATGCCGAACACGGGGTCGGCACCGCGAAGCCCGCCGAAGACTTCAAGCGCGATTGCCGCGATCACCGCGACATTAAGCAACAAATCGCTTTGATAATGCACATGGTCGGCGTGGATCGCGACCGAACCGGTTTTCCTGACGACCTGCCGCTGATAGGCAAGCAGAGCGAGCGTCGCCACAATCGAAATCAACGATACGCCAATGCCATATTCGGGATGCGAGGTTGTCTCGCCGCTGCCCAGCCGCACAACCGCTCGCCAGCCGATCAGGCTTGCCGAAACGACTATCAACATGACTTGCATCAGCGCCGAGAGTGCTTCGGCCTTGCCGTGGCCAAAGCGATGATCGTCATCTGCCGGCCGCGCGGCGTAGCGGACGCTGAACAGGGTGAGCAGCGAGGCGAGTACGTCGAACGCGGTATCGGCGAGTGAGCCGAGCAATGCGACCGAACCCGTTTCCGCCGCCGCAAAGATTTTCAGCGCCAAGAGAAACAGCGCCATGCACACGCTCGCGATGGCGGCCTTGGTCGTCAGGTTGCCATGCGTGTCGTGGTGGTGATTGTGAGCCAAACTCACTTACTATTTCCGTTCGTGTCGAGCGAAGACGAGACACCCATAAGGCACGCACAACGGATAGGCCTCTCGTCTTCGCTCGAGGCGAACGGGCCTTGAGAATGCGCTAGTCACGGATACAACATCCCGCTCGTCCACTCATCACCGTCACGCTCATACAGCCACCGCTCGTGCAGCCGGAACTCGCGGTCCTGCCAGAATTCCACGCGCTCGGGCGTCACCAGCCAACCAGACCAATGCGGCGGGCGAGGGACGTTGCCGCCCTCAAAACGCGCTTCCATATCGGCAAAGCGCGCCTCGAATGTGGCCCGGTTATCAAGCGGCTGCGACTGATCGGATGCCCATGCACCCAATTGCGAATTGCGCGAACGCGTTGCGAAATAGGCATCGGCAGTTGCATCATCGACCGGGTTTGCCTCGCCCTCGATGCGAATTTGGCGACGGAGCGATTTCCAGTGAAATAGCAACGCGACATTGAGATTGCCCGAAAGCTGACTCGCCTTCCGGCTTTCAAAATTGGTGTAGAAAACAAACCCGCCAATGTCGGCACCATGCCCCTTCAACAACACCATCCGCGAAGACGGACGGCCGCCCGAGTCCACCGTGGAAACCGACATCGCATTTGGGTCGTTGATTTCGGATGACTGTGCTTCGGCAAACCACTCGTCGAACAGCGTAAAAGGATCAGGTCTTTCCATAACTGCGCGATACGCTAAGCTTGGCTGTGATAAAAGAGGGAAGGGCAAGTATATGTCGTGGGTGCAGATTTTTGAGGCAGCAAATCTCTACGCAATGATTTGCTGGGCGGTGCTGGCATTTGCGCCAAAGCGAGAGGCATTTGTTACGCCGTTATTCTACGCTGGCGTTGGACTGCTGGCCGCAAGCTACGCTGTCTTGATCGTCGGATTGTTGGGTGGTGTAATCGACGGTGGCACCGGCGGCTCAGGCGCATCCCCAGACTTCACCACCTTGGCCGGGGTGCAAGCGCTTTTCGATACCCAAGGCGGCGCGACCATCGGCTGGATTCATTATCTGGCATTCGACCTGTTAGTTGGCATCTGGGTCGCGCGTAACGCCGACC
>JANPAM010000022.1:0-2031 GCA_031429915.1 Sphingomonadales bacterium
TAACAAAAACATCGTCGAAAATGCGGTTAATTCAAGGGATCACACAACACTGGTTGCAGCGGTAAAAGCTGCCGGTCTAGTCGATACGCTGATGAGCGCTGGACCCTTTACGGTGTTCGCACCCACCAATGCCGCTTTCGATAAGCTTCCTGCCGGGACAGTAGCCACGCTGTTGAAGTCTGAAAACAAGGGAATGCTCTCTTCAGTTCTGACATATCATGTTGTCGCCGGAACGATGACCAGCACAGATATCGCAGCAGCGATCAGAGCTGGCGGCGGAACTGCGACACTGAACACGGTCCAGGGCGGGACGCTTACCGGTCGGATGATGGGTAACAAGCTGGTTCTTACCGACGCGAAGGGCGGTCGCTCGACCGTTACCATCGCCAATGTCATGCAGTCGAACGGCGTGATTCACGTCGTCGACACCGTATTGCTGCCCTAACGGGCGGCATCGCGGGGGTCGGTCGTTTGCCTCCCTTTAACGGCCGGCCCCTTGCACATATTGCTGAGTTCCGCGTGTGATGACGTCGTCGTTAGACAGCACTTCGGCGGTCTCAATATCGGGCAGTTTTTCCAACTCGCCATATAATGGCGCGAAATCGGTTTCAAGCGTGACCTCCAATAGATAATTGAGGCTTGGGATCACAAAATAATTCTGCTGAAAATCGTCAATCCGGTATTTGGTTCGCATAACGCGCATTAAATCAAATCCGATCCGGTTGGGGCTCGGATCGTCGAGCGCAAACACGCTTTCGGTGAAGCTTGACACAATCCCCGCCCCGTAAATACGCAGACCGCCATTTTCCCGGATTAAACCAAACTCAACAGTATACCAATATAACCGTGCAAGATGATCGAGCGCATCGAAGCCCAGGCTACGCAGCCCGCCCTGCCCGTAAGCCACCATGTAATCGGCAAAGACCGGATCGGCGAGCATTGGTACATGGCCGAATACGTCATGGAAAATGTCTGGCTCTTGCAGATAATCCAACTGGTCGGGCGAGCGGATAAAATTGCCCGCAGGGAACCGCCTGTTTGCCAGATGATCGAAAAACACCGCGTCGGGAACCAATCCCGGCACGGCTACCACCTGCCAGCCCGTTGCAGCTATCAGTCGCGCATTTAGCTCTCGGTAGTCGGGAATTCCCAGCTTGGACAGTTTCAGAACATCCATGCCGCGCAAGAACGCGTCAGCCGCCCTGCCCGGCAACATCTCCGATTGCCGGGCGAAAAGCTGATCCCACATGGCATGATCGTCAGCAGTGAAACTTTCCCAATTTTGCGCAATCGTCCAATCCGCATTTGCGTGGGGCGGCGGGCTATCATAGACATGTTGGGGATCGGCCATAGAGAAAGTGGTTACACTTGAAACTGTTTCGCATCAACAGCGTGTTGACCGCCATCCGCGCTTTGATTGGCTGGCCATTCTTGGTAATTGGTTTGTATATGATCGCCGCTTTGGTTGGGAGCTACTTACCTGCAAACAGCGAGTGGCGGCAGCCCAGTGAGGGGATAGATATATTTGTCGAAACCAACGGAGTGCATGTCAGTCTGATACTGCCGATGGCGGCGGCTGGTGAAGATTTGAGCGACCTGATCCGGCCTGATCAACTTTTGAACCGCGAACTTTACGGTACCCATGCGATGATTGGCTGGGGTCACGGGGCGGTCTATCGGAACGCGGAAACTTGGGGCGATGTCAAAAGCGGTGATGTCGGCAGCGCCATCTTCGGTTCGAATGATACCATGTTGCACGTTTATCATTTGGTCGAACCCCGGCCATTGCCGCACCGGAAAATGCTTCGGGTCAGCACTGCACAATATCGCTTGATAGTTGAACAGGTCCGTAAAGCTTTTCAACTTAATAGGCAGCGGCACAGCGTTGCTTATCCTGCTTATGGGCCAGGCAATCTATTTTACGATTCAGTTGGCCATTATGACGCCTTCAACACCTGCAACACTTGGACCGGCGATTTGTTGAGAAAGGCTGGAATTCGCATCGGCGTATGGACCCCGCTACCCGGCGGA
>JANPAM010000023.1:0-5152 GCA_031429915.1 Sphingomonadales bacterium
TTGCCGACCATCGATTTCGGGAAATTCGCTTCAAGCCATTCGCGCACTTCAGTGCGGAATGCCTCCAACGGGTCGGCTGTATCTAATGCTGCTGTTGCCATCTCACTCTCCATCTGGCGTAAATAAGGGATAAGGTGCGCCGCCGTCACTGGGGACAAATTTCACAATGACCCGCTGGTCGATTGCCAGTGCATCATGATTGTCGGTATCGATATTGGTGACCATCGCCGGCCCGTCGTCGAGCATCACCCACGCAAGAGTGTAGGGCGCGTTGGCTCCGCGCCGCATCGTCGATAGGGTGTAAATCGCGCCCTTGCCGCTGGACTGAAACCACTCTGTTTTGTCAGAACCGCATGAAGGGCAAATCGAGCGCGGATAATAATGCTTCTCACCGCAAGCCGTGCAATGTTTGAGCATAAGCTTTCCGTCAGCGGCGGCATCCCAAAACGGCTTGCTTTCCGGGTTCACGTCAGGCGCGCGGAATTTTCTAAGCTCGCCCATCATTGCCGCTCCAATATTAAAGTCGCCGCACCGTGCCGTACACCGAGCGAACCGCCAATACCGGTGGCAACCGCCAGATCGCAGTTCGGCACTTGCACCGCCGGATGTGCTTCACCGCGCAACTGGCGCACGGCTTCAATGACTTTGGTAATGCCACCGCGATTGGTCGGATGATTGTTACACAACCCGCCGCCGTCGGTGTTGAACGGCAGCTTGCCCGAACCGGAAATCAGGTTGCCGTCGGCCACGAACCTGCCGCCATCGCCTTTTGCGCAGAATCCTAAATCTTCGAGTTGCAGCAATACCGTGATCGTGAAGCTATCATAGATCGACGCATATTTTATGTCGGCTGGCCTAACGCCTGCTTCGGCAAAAGCCATCGGCCCCGATTGTGCCGCTGCTGTTACCGTGAGGTCGAGCCCGTGGCCACCGCGTGGCCCCTTCGTCGCTTCACCCCCGCCGAGGACGGCAACCAAAGGACGGTTCAGTGACTTGGCGACTTCGGGCGCGACCACCAGTAACGCGCCGCCGCCGTCCGACACGACACAACAATCGAGTCGGTGCAGGGGGTCAGAAATCACGGGTGACGCAAGCACATCCTCAACCGTCACGACATCGCGCAGCATCGCATGTTCGTTGTGCTGCGCATGGTGCGAGGCCGCGACTTTGATCCAAGCCAATTGCTCGCTCGTCGTTCCATGCTCGTACATATGGCGCGCTGCGCACATGCCGTAGCTGTTGGGCATTTGCGCGGATACCCAGCTTTCAAATCCAGCCTCCGGCGCACCGCCGCGCATACCGCCAAATGGTTCCGACCGCGGTCGGCCCGCCAGTGTAATCAGTGCGACCGAGCATTTGCCCATCGCAATCGCGGCCGCCGCATGGTTTACGTGGGCGATGTAGGACGCACCGCCGATCTCGCTGCTGTCGAGGTAGCTAGGGTTGATGCCCATATAGTCACACATCGACATGCCGCCAAAGCCCGGTGCATCGCCAGCGCAAAAATAGCCATCGACATCGGCAAGACTTAGCCCGGCATCATTCAAAGCACCGCGTGCGCATTCGGCATGCAATTGCGGAGTGGAATGATCGGGCGCGAGCCGGAGCGGATGCTCCCAAGCGCCTGCGATATAGGCTTTGTTCTTGATACTCATGCCGCCGCCTCGCTACCAAACGCAGCAACGGCTTGAGCCTTCACTGATTGGTAATCCATTTTGCCATTGGGCGCGCGCGGGATAGTCTTGACCACCAGTACATGGCGTGGCGCTTTGTAATGCGACAATACCGATTTCACATGGGCGACGAGTTCCGGTTCGTTGGCCGTCGCTCCGGCGTGCAACTCGACGAGCGCGGCAATGCGTTCACCAAATCGGTCATCGGGAATCCCGCTCACCGCTGCATCGCGCACGGCGTCATGGCGCTTAAGCACTTCCTCGACTTCTTCAGGAAATATCTTCTCCCCGCCCGAGTTAATGCATTGCGATCCGCGCCCGAGAAGCGTCAGCGAACCATCTTCATTCACCTCGGCCCAGTCACCGGGCATCGACCACCTCCGGCCTTCAAATTCGACGAAGGTCGCCGCCGACTTGGCTTCATCCTTGTAATAGCCGAGGGGAATATGGCCACCGACAGCCACCCGCCCGCGCTCACCCGAACCCGGCTCGACCCGGCGGCCGTCTTCGGCGAATACGGCGCAATCGGCGCCAAAGGTAAATTGCGCTGTCTGGATTTCCGATGCTGCATTCATCATTGATACGCCGAGGCCAAGCGCTTCAGACGAGGAGAAACTGTCGGCCAATGTGACCTGCGGGATGTGCCGGATCAGGCCTTGCTTGTTCTCGCGGCTCCACATTGCCCCTGACGATCCGATCACAAAGATCGACGACAAATCCCAATGGCCAGGATTGGCCTCCAAAGCCTCCAGCATCGGTTGTGCAAAGGGTTGGCCAACAATGGTAACGCGGGTTGCTTTATATTTGGCCGCCATGTCCCACAGCAATTCGCCGCTAAAATTCCCCTGCGGCAACAATATGACGCAGCCGCCGCCAGTCAGCGCGCCAAATGCCGACAACATTCCGGTCCCGTGCATTAATGGTGGTGCAATCAACGAACGCGGGCGAAGCGGCAACATCTTTGCACGCGGCCCTGCCTGTTCAGGACTTTCCAGCGAGGGCAAGCCGGTCAGCGGGTTGGCACCATAGCCCCCCTTCGCCAGCAAAGCCCCCTGCCGCCACATCACGCCTTTGGGCATACCCGTTGTACCGCCGGTGTAGATAAACAACAGATCATCCCCGCTGCGTCCCCAAGGTGCATTCGCCTGACCTTCTCGGTCAGGGATATCATCATAATCTGTCGCCCAATCCGGCACCGGAGCACATTCGCGCGCGACCCCGATCCAGCATTTGACCATCGCCAACCGGTCGCGCACAACTCCCACGGTATCGGCGTAATCTGCATCAAAAATGACCGCCTCTGCATCGCTATTGTCGAGCAGATAAGCGACTTCTTCAGCACCATAACGGTAATTAATGTTAAATGGCACCAACCCCGCCTTGAACGCAGCGTAGCTGGCAACAAGATACTCCGCGCAGTTTTTGGTGTATATCCCGACCTTTGACTGGTGCTTCAATCCAGCGGCCAGCAGATGCGCTGCAAGGCCGTTGGCGCGCGTATCAAATGTTCGCCAATCCATGATCTGGTCGCCCTGAATGACGGCAGGCTCGTCGGGCAGCGCCGCCGCGACCGACTCCCAGATATTGGCGTTGGCCCAAACGGGATCGGTCACCGCGCCGGCGCTCCTAATGATGCCCCTTCAAATTCTTTGACCTTTGCTTCGGCCTCAAGCGCCTTCAACCGTTCAACGTTGGCCTCATGCCGTGCTTTGTCGATTGGATAGAACAACAGGAACATTACCCCCAATCCCCACAAGACGATGACTGTCGGGATATAATGGATCAGCAGGCTGTCTAACATCGCGTCAGTGACATCCTCGGGCTTCGCTTTCTCCGGAAATTTGGACCATGTGAGAATCAGACCAGCCATGAAAATACCGAGCGCGCTTGAACATTGCTGCATGAAGCTGGCAGCAGCAAAGAATGTCCCGGCGGTGTGGCGACCGGTTTCTACCGCGCTGTCTTCGACGACATCGGCAAGCATAGACGATGTGTTGATGAGCGAGATAGCGACCATCGCACCGTAGAACGCGCCTATTGCGAATAGTGTGGGCACCAGCAGAGGATGCCCCGGCTCCATAAACAGATCGAAATAGCTCAGCACCATCGGCGACAGGCCTAAGCAAACTCCGAAAAAGGCAAAGAACATCGAACTGTTTCGCTTACCAAGTTTGCGAGAGAAATAGGGCGCAAGCGGGGCTGCCAAGCTAGCCGCGATCAGACTATCGAAAGTCAAAAGTGCTAGCACAGGGCCCTGCAGCTTGAACAAATAGGTGCTGAAGTACAGGGTAGTCGCGCTGTAAAGACCGATGGCTGTATATTTGAGCACGCCAAAACCGAAGATCGCAAGGAACCCGCGATTGCGGAACGCTTCGAACATTTCACGCAAATGCGTGGTCAGCCCGCCTTTCGTCGGCTCGGCCAGTTGTTGGCGCAAATAAGGGATCCGGTTATGGGTCGCTAGGCCGCTGGATAGCGCCGCCACCAATATGATTGCCCCACCCAGATAGGCAAAGCTCGCATAGCTGTCGGGATTCAATTGTCCGCGCGGATATTCTGGGGTGGAAACGAAGAAAACAAGCAAGGCAAAAGCCGTAAAGCCGTATGCCCCAGCATAGCCCCACCAATAGCGGAGCGAGAATAATTTGGTTCGTTCGTTATAATCTTCACTCAGTTCGGTCGCCATAGCCGAGGAAGGTATTTCGCAGAAGCTGACCGCCACGCGCGTGAGCATCGCCGTTGTAAAGATCCAGATCCCGGTCTGTGTGTCGGTCATACCGGTTGGCGGAAACCAGGCGAACAGGAAGAAGAAAGCAGTCGGTATTGCCGAGGCATATATAAACGGATGACGCCTCCCCCATTTCGATTTGGTGACGTCGGACCATCGCCCGATAAACGGGTCAGCAAAGGCGTCGATGATGAGCGTCGCCGCAATCGCTGCGCCAACGACTGCTGCAGGAATACCAATGACCTGATTATAAAACAGCATCAGGTATGTGCTGAAGGCAGCATTCTTGACGCCATTTACCGAGGCACCGAAGCCATAGCCCACACGGTTGAGCCGGGAGAGGGCGGGGGCCGCGTCAGCCATCTAAAAACGCACCCGCAAAACGGAATTCTGGAATAAAATCGATCGCATCTCTCTCTCCATTCCGGCCGGTTTATCCAGCTCGTCGTCGCAAAATAACGGCGGGAAGCTTTCACTTCCCGCCGCCCGAATTATGCAGCCACTGACTCTGCCATGTCAGCAATTAAATCAGCAGCGTTGGCAAATCGCTCCTCTGCCGCGGCGCGTAAATTGGGAATTGCGTAATCGGGGAAGATCGGATCATCGATACCTCGATATTCGCGCAGATGCTGCTTTGCCACGGTTACCTTGTGAACCTCGGTCGGACCGTCGGCGATGCCCATGACGAACGCACCGATAATCTGGGCTGCGAACGGCATTTCGTTCGACACACCGATTGACCCGTGGATAT
>JANPAM010000024.1:0-3429 GCA_031429915.1 Sphingomonadales bacterium
AAATCGTCCATCAACGGGCGGAGCAGCCGGTAATCGGGGCGGAAATCATGCCCCCATTCGGACACGCAGTGCGCTTCGTCTATCGCAAACAGCGAAATCTTCGCTTCGCGTAGTAGCCCGCGGAATTCATGCCCCGACGCTCGTTCGGGTGCAACATACAGCAGGTCGAGCGCGCCAGCCCTGAACCGCTCGATGGTCTCGGCGCGATTTTCGTCGACCGATGTCAAAGTCGCCGCCCTGATCCCAACAGCATCGGCAGCGCGCATCTGATCGTGCATCAAAGCGATCAACGGCGAGATAACGATGCACGTGCCGTCGAGCATAACCGCGGGCAGTTGATAGCAAAGCGACTTGCCCGCCCCGGTAGGCATTACTGCTAACGTGCGTTCGCCGCTAAGCACACGCTGAACCACCTGCTCCTGCACCCCGCGAAATTCGGGAAAGCCGAAAACGCGGTGCAAAACATCGGCAGGGGCAAGGGTTTCAGCAGCGGATGCCATCGCGTCCGGCCCTAAGCCGGAAACTTGTTCAAGAATAGAGCGCTCTTGCAACATGCGCGACTCCGCTGTGGATGAGTCGGGAAGGCGTAGAACATATTAAGAACAAATATATAACGCAAGCCTTAATTGCTTCACGCCACAGTCTCCTCTTCCTCGTCGACCTCGGCCTGCTGCCGCGCCCACATTTCGGCGTATAGCGCCTGTTTTCGGAGCAGCGTCGTATGCGTCCCACGTTCGACAACCTGCCCCGCTTCAAGCACGACAATTTCGTCAGCATCGACAATCGTCGACAGGCGGTGAGCGATGATGATCGTGGTACGACGTTCGGCGACTCGGTCCAACGTCGCCTGAATCTCGCTTTCGGTTCGGCTGTCGAGCGCGCTGGTTGCTTCGTCGAGGATCAGGATCGGCGGGTTTTTAAGGAGTGTCCGCGCAATTGCCACCCGCTGCTTTTCGCCGCCCGAAAGCTTCAGTCCGCGTTCGCCGACTTGAGCGCCGTAACCTTCGGGGAGCGAGGTGATGAATTCGTGGATTGATGCACCGCTCGCCGCTTCTTCGATTTGCATCTGAGTCGCGCCCTCCAAGCCGTAGCCGACATTGTACCCGATGCTCTCATTGAACAGAACGGTGTCTTGCGGCACGATGCCGATGTTGGCGCGGAGTGAACTTTGGGTGACATCGCGTAGATCTTGCCCGTCGATAGTAATGCTTCCGCCGGTCACGTCGTAAAAGCGGTAGAGAAGCCGAGCGATGGTCGACTTCCCCGCGCCCGATGGTCCGACAACGGCAAGCGTCCCGCCCGCCGGAACATGGAAGCTGACGCCTTTCAGAATTTCGCGGTCGGGATCGTAGCCGAAATGCACATCCTCAAACGATAGCCCGCCGCCGCTGATCGCAATTGGTTGAGCGCCCGGCTTGTCGACAATCTCGCGCTCGGTGTCGATCAGGTCGAACATTGCTGCCATATCGGTCAGCCCTTGCCGGATTGTCCTATAAACCATACCAAGCATGTCGAGCGGCCGGAAAAGCTGAGCTAGCAAGGTATTAACGAACACAACATCGCCAGTCGTAAACCGCCCCTGCGACCAGCCCCAGATCGTGAAGCCCATCGCCCCTGCCAGCATAAGGTTGGTGATCAGCGCTTGTCCGATATTGAGCAGCGCCAGCGAGTTTTCGGACTTAACCGCGGCACTCGCCCATTGCTGGACTACCGCGCTATATGCTTCGCTTTCGCGGCGTTCGGCGTTGAAATATTTGACCGTCTCGTAATTGAGCAGGCTGTCGACCGAGCGAGCGACAGTTCGGGTGTCGAGCTCGTTCATTTCCTCGCGGAGTTTGTTGCGCCAGTCAGTTATTTTCTGCGTAAAGACGATGTAGACGACGACCATGAGGAGTGTCGCCGCGACCAGTTCCCAGCCGAATTTGAAGTAAAATATGGTCGAGACGCCAACTAGCTCGATGACCGTCGGCGCGATGTTGAACAAAAGGAAGTAGAGCATGATATCGATGCTCTTGGTGCCGCGTTCGATTACCTTGGTAACCGCGCCCGTCCGCCGGTTCATGTGAAAGCGCATCGACAGATTATGCAGATGCGAGAACACGTTTTCGGCGAGGCGCCGCGTTGCATCCTGCCCGACTCGTTCGAACACGACATTACGCATATTGTCGAAAAGTACTCCGCCAAACCGCGCTCCGGCATAGGCAGCGACCAAAGCAATCGCGATGGTCGCGCCCGATTCCATCCCCGGCGTCATCCGGTCAATCGCCTGACCATAGAGCCAACCCATCGAGAATTGCACCAATTTAGAAATCAACACTAAAGTCAGCGCGATGACGATCCGCACTCGAAGCGCAGGTTGGTCCTTTGGCCAAAGATACGGTAAGAACCGTGCCAGGATTTTCATCATCGCGGGTTCAGGAGCGTCCGTTACAGATTTCGTCACGGGCGGCACGCTTATGCTCTGCCCGATAGCAGCAGCCACGTCGCCAGCGCGTTCATGCCGGTGTACGCCCAATAAATGAACGCGATAATCAGCGACCCCTCATAAGCAAACAGCATCGCACCGGTCAGCATCACAAACTCGATTCCATAGCTACTATATTGCCCGAAATATTGACCGAAATAGCGTTTGGTGTCCTCGACGAACGGATGCCCCGATTCAGCAACCGCTTTGTGCATCGCAAAGTTGGCGACGCCCATCAGGAAGCAAAAAATGAGGATCATCAGCGCGGCTTGGAGGGTTGCCTCGCCTCGTTGCGTTCGGATTGCCTTTCAAGCGCCACTTTGATCATCGCGATGATCGGATCGGCAAGTGCCAGTCCCAATATCCCGAACAAAGCGCCGAACAATATCTGTGCGCCAAGCACCAGAGCAGGCGCCAGATCGACCGCACGTTTGGCGACCATTGGTACGATCAGATATCCGTCGACCATCTGCACGACGAAATATACGAACACCGCATAGAGCCCGATATCCACGCCAGCCGAGAAGCCGACAAGGATGATCAACGCGCCCGAAACGATCGCACCGATGTTCGGCAGAAACGCAAGCAATCCAGTCAAAATGCCAAGCAATGCTGCCATCGGCACCCCGCCGAGCGCGAGCAATATCCATGTGCCAAACCCTTCAACCGCCATTCCGAGCAAGCGTCCGGCCATCAACCGTCGAAGCGTCGAACCGATTTTTTCTGAAGTAACGTAAAAACTTTCACGTTCGGACAACGGCAACATCCAGGCAACTCCACGCTCGTACAGCCGAGGTTCTGACGCTATGAAAATTGCCAAAACTAACATCATTGCCATGTTGGTTACGGTGCCGACGACCGACGAAACTGCCGCCGTGACCCGCCCGACAGAATTCAAAATTTGAGAACCGAGGCCTTTGACATCTTCGGCGGATATGTTGAAGCCCGCCGCTTTCAGCCTGTCG
>JANPAM010000025.1:0-2646 GCA_031429915.1 Sphingomonadales bacterium
AGCCGTCGGCACGCCAACAAGTCCTGCCAAGCGATTGGGGTTGGCGACGCCGTTGAAGGTTGTCGGACCGAAGGGATTGTAAAAATTGGTGTTAGGGATTGTAATAACCGCGCTGGAAATTGGCGCGGATTGTTCACGTTGACCTTCAAGCTTGGCATTATAATACCCAGCCTCGCCAAACAGCTCTACCGATCCAATTTCTTGACGGAAAGTACTGAAAAGATTGATCCGGTCAAGACCTCCGCGGATCGTGCGATCGGGGTTTTCATCGTAGCGCAACACTCGGCTGGTAGCACCGGTAATGCCCCCGCTTCGCAGGCAGAGATTGCCGTTAATGACAGTGCTTGAACAGCCGGCAGCGGTGTTTGCTATCGGCTCGATGTGGAAAACGCCCGAAGTCGTCAACGTGGCTGTCCCCTGACGGACAGTCGTTACCGGTACGGTCGTAAATGCGCCCCAAGGTGATGACGTTGAACGGTTGTCAAAAGCGGTATCGGTTTCCCAGGGCGTACCGACAAGAGCCGGCATATGGTTTTCACTTACCGAAAATGGACGTTCGCTAGCGAATAGCGGCGTACGGCGGGTGTAGCTGCCAAACAGTGTGATACGTCCGCCGGACTTGGTTTTAAAACCCGCCTTGATTGCTCCGGTTTTTTCATTTGTTCCGTCAGCAAAGCCGTAGCGCGCGTCAAAGCGCAATCCTTCGTATCTATCGTCGGTCACCACATTGACCACACCGGCAACGGCATCTGCGCCATATACGGCGGCCGCACCGTCGCGCAAAATTTCTATCCGGCGCGTCGCACCAACTGGAAGCGAGTTAGTATTTGCTGTCTGTACTGGAACGAAATTCTCAGTCTGTGTACCCGGGGTCAAGATCAAGCGACGCCCGTTAACCAGAACCAAAGTGTTACCTGTTCCAACGCTGCGCAGATTGATCGAGGCATTGTCGCCGCGTGCATCGTTAAGGTTGCCAGTTGTCCGGGCCTCTTGAAACTGAACATCACCTGCTTGAGGAATGGACCGAAATAGGTCATCACCTGAAACGCTTCCCGTGGCGGCAATACGTTCTTCGTTAAGCACCGAGACCGGTAAGGTTTCAGCAATTTTCGAGCCTTCGATCCGACTGCCGACAACCACGATAGCTTCTGCCGATGCTGGCTCTGCTTCGGGTTTGGCGGGCTGGCTGGATTGGCCTGCAGATTGTGCGAACAATGGTGTGGACAGGATGATGGAACAGCCGATAAACAAGCCGACGCGCATAGAATTTTTAGACAACTTGAATTCCTCCCCTTGACCGCCTCCTTGCGGTTCATAAATTTGTATCCGAATTGCAGCAAAACGCGCCTTTGACAAGCGATAGTCACTACAAATTTATGACCGCTGCATTCCAAAAGGATATGGATTTTGCACAAGATACTTATGGGAGGATACCAGCCGAACGGACTATGCCGTCCTTCTGTCCATATCACTGGAGCGACAATAATGGTAAGCACTCCCCACTGTCATTGAGCGTTCCCCTGACTGGCGATAATGCGGCGGAGGCTTTTTTGGGCGCTTCGATCATTGTAATTTTGATGTCAGCTTTGATCGCCTCATTTCAAAAAGGCCCCACCATAAGTGAAACGAAATAGGAGTAGTCACGTGATAGCGGATGCAAAGTTCAGCAGGAGGATAGCCAGGATCGCGCTTGCAATGACGGCGACTGCGGCGCTGGGGGCGGCAGCGGCGCAGGAACCGGCGGCAGACATCGTGATCCGCGGAGGCACTATTTACCCCGGCAACGCCGTGCCGTTCCGTGGCGACGTAGCGATCCGCGCAGATCGCATTGTATACGTCGGCCCTAAGGCACCCGGCGGCGCGAAAAAGGTGATTGATGCAACCGGCCTGATCGTCGCGCCGGGGTTTATTGACCCCCATACTCATGCCGACGAGGCGCTGGCTTCGAGTGACCCTGCCGCACGGCTGGTGTTACCGTTCCTGATGCAAGGCGTGACGACGGCATTCATCGGCGTCGACGGGCATGGCGACCTTAATATCGCTGACACCTTGGTGGGTAATGAAGGCATAGAAACCGGCGGCCAGTCACCTTCTACGACTTCGGGGCGTGACTTCGGTATCAATTTCGCTTCCTACATCGGCTTTGGTGACGTGCGCAAACGGGTGATCGGTGAAACTGATCGCGCGCCTACAACGACTGAGCTGACGCAGATGGCTGACCTCGTATCCGAGGCGATGTGCCAAGGCGCATTGGGGCTTTCGACGGGCCTGTTCTATGCGCCGCAAAGCTTTGCCAAGAGCGAAGAGGTGGTCACGCTGGCTAAGGCCACCGCGGCACGAGGCGGTATCTACGACACCCATCTGCGCGATGAGTCAAGCTACACTATCGGCCTGCATGGCGCGATTGAAGAGGCGCTGAGGATAGGCAGAGAGGCGCGCATCCCGGTCCATATCGCACATATCAAGGCGCTTGGCGTCGACGTGCACGGGCAGGCACCAGCAATTATTGCTATGATCGAGGCGGCGCAGCGCGAGGGGCAGGTGGTTCACGCCGACCAATATGCATGGTCAGCCTCGCACACCATGATTTCATCGGCGCTGATCCCCCGCGCAGCGCAGGATGGCGGGCGCGAAGCAATGCTTAAG
>JANPAM010000026.1:0-6257 GCA_031429915.1 Sphingomonadales bacterium
CTGGTCGAGCTTGAGGCCGCCCATGTCTCCAACATCGAGCAGCCGGAAGCCTTCGGGAAAGCCGTGCTCGACTTCCTCAACGCCGGGACATGACACCATGACAAGAACGGATCTCACCCAAAGCGAGCGCTATGCCGCTGGCATGAAGACCCGCCGCGCTGTGAGCCGGTTGACCGACATTTTCAGAGAGTGGCCGGTATAAGAGGGGATAGGCTACAGCGAGTTTGGCCAAACGGACTCTGTATGATCCCGGCTGTAAAAAAAGACATTGATCTTCAACCGGGCCATGATGTGCATAATGGCTTTCGAGCGCATGTCGTAGTCGAACCATTTGTACTCGAGCCGAACTATCGGACGCGGCATCAAACGTTTCCGGGCGCCCAAGCCCGTCAACTGCGACCGCGTAAGATTTTAATGCATCGCCCCTGCCATCAACGGTTTGATCGACCAAATAGCGTAACAGCTTTGACAGAACTGGTGAGCGCGTAAAGACAGAGCTGTTCAACACAGCCTTCGCCTCAGCGTTTAGCTTCAACTCGAAGCCTACGCGACGTTCATCTTGGTTATCAACCAGTTGCGACCTCCAGGGCGTGTTACCGCCCTCATGGATGTAGATGCGATTCACATCACGTAACGTTACAATATTGATGTAACAAATGTAAAATTGTTGTTAATCTCTCATTTAACACCGGAACTGACCATAGTGTTCCACACGCATTTCCGCGGGCGCGGTTTTCACGAGGCGTTACCAACCGTTTCAACCTTATGACGTCGCCGGTTGTCGGTCAGAACACTGGACATGAATTGTCGACCGTCAGCTGTTACGCTGTTTGCGCTACTTGGTCTGGTCCCCACGGCGCAGGCAGCAATTGCCGGGACCCCCACATCCCGGCAAGCGACAGCGACGGCGACAATTCTAACCGCTGTAACGAACGACCGCGCCAAGTATCAGGCGAGCAAGATTGTCGAAAAATATGTCGGGGTTGACGGCCGCGTCACAGCGGTTCGAAAACTGCAATCAAGACCAATCATTATTATCGATCTACCTTAATCCCATTCGTTAATTGCCAGCAAAGAGGGACTGCCATGCCGCAAACCGCACGTGAAACCATTAACGACAGGATTACGCACTACCGATTGGTATCCGCGCTGGCCCGCCAAGAAAAACAGTGCACGCCGTTGGCAGGTGGCGGTTTACATTGGCGTAACAGGATGAGCCTTGCCGCGATTGCCAAAGCAATGGATGTGCCAGTGGTCATCGCGACTTTTCGCGATGAAAATAATGTTCAGACATTCGCGACGCACGGTCTTGGCCTAATGAACAACATTGCCCGGTTCGCTGCGGTTTGCGATCAATTATGTAGTGAACGGGTAACGGTTATCACCGACACCGGATTGGAGCCGACGTTGGCGACATTGGCGCGTCATTGGCCCGATGGAGAGATCAAGTTCTTGGTTGGAATGCCACTTCGCGATGCTGGCGGAAAACGGGTTGGCAGCCTTGCGGTGATGGACAGCACTCAAGCTGTGGCACGTAAAGGAATATCGTTCCGGATGCTGGGCGACATTGGCAAAGCCTTTTCCCAGACAGGGCAATTACAGCAGGCCTACGGCTGACTTCCAGCACATGCCTTCCCTTGGCGGGTAACTCCCGCTAAGGCACCGCCAATGTATTCCTATTTTCTGGTAATGGTGGGCGGTGCGGTCGGTGCTGCGCTGCGTTTTGGGCTTTCGCGTGCGGTACCTGTGATTGCCGGGGCGTGGCCTTGGGCGACTTTTGCGGCGAATATTCTTGGCAGCTTTCTTATGGGCGCTCTCGCCTTTTGGTTGGTCCGCAAAGGCGCTCAGGGCGAGCAGGTCAGGTTGTTGCTCGGTGTCGGCGTCCTTGGCGGATTTACAACATTCAGCGCGTTCAGCCTTGAGATCGCGCAAATCATCGAGAATGGTCAGCTGACTATGGCGTTCGGCTACGCGATTACGTCGGTGCTGGTGGCGCTGACAGCGTTGTTTGCGGGCATAGCGTTGGCAAAGGCAGTTTGGGCATGAGCAAATCCGACGAACAGGGCATCCGCCAATTCACCGTCGAAGCCGAAGACGACGGCATCCGGCTCGACCGCTGGTTCAAGCGGCATTTGCCCGACGCATCGTTCAACATCGTGTCGCGCTGGGCTCGGACCGGACAGTTGCGCGTCGATGGCAAACGAGCCACGCCGGGCGACCGGCTGGAGACGGGGCAGGCGATAAGAGTTCCGCCTGCCGATGCAGCCGCTGTGGCCAATGCGCGGCCAGCGCGCAAACGCAAAGAACTGACCGATGACGAGATTGAGTTTGCGACGGGCCTTGTGATCCACAAGGATGACGCGGCTTTGGTAATCAACAAGCCGGCAGGTCTCGCAACGCAGGGCGGGACCAAGACCGAAACGCACGTGGACGGGTTTGCAGACGCGCTGTGCTATGAACTCGATAACCGGCCGAAGCTGGTCCACCGGCTCGACAAGGACACGTCTGGCGTGCTTCTGCTGGCGCGCACCGCCCGGTCAGCGGGGCATTTTGCCAAAGCGTTTTCGTCGCGGACAGCGCGAAAGGTGTACTGGGCTTTGGTCGTCGGTGTGCCAGCCATCGAGGACGGCTTTATCGACCTGCCCATCGGCAAACAGCCGGGCAGCGGAGGCGAAAAAATGCACGTTGATGAAAAGGACGGGTCTTCGGCGCGAACTCGCTACCGCATCGTCGAGCGCGCTGGTAACACATGCGCTTGGGTTGAATTGCAGCCCTACACCGGACGCACGCACCAGCTGCGCGTTCATATGGCAGCGATCGGCCATCCGATTGTAGGCGACGGAAAATATGGCGGCAAGGAAGCTTTCCTGACCGGCACGATTAGCCGCAAGATGCACCTGCACGCACGGCGGTTGCGGATTGACCATCCCAAAGGCCACCAGATCGACGTGCGCGCTGACCTGCCGCCACATATGAAGGACAGCTTTGCCGATCTGGGTTTCGAGATCGAATTGGGTGACGCGTTGGTGCTCGATGCGCCGAAATTTGCCGAGACATCCGAAGGCAAAAAGCGCGTTGCCGCCAACATCGCGAAATCGGCGCGCAAGGAACGCAAAGGTGAGCGTCGCTCGCGCGGGACTGTGGCCGAGAAACCCAAAGACAAACGCCGCGCGCCGACCAAAGTTGGGCAAATGGCTGCGGGTAAGAAGATCGCCGCGAAAAAACCGGTCATTCGCAAGGCCGCTCCCAAAAGGAAGCCGTAATGCACCCCAATGCTTCGTTCCGATGGGAAGACCGCGATGCCATGCGCGCTTTTGCAGGGGAAATCGGTTTCGGCATGTTGTTCCTGACGACATCCGACGGCCCGCGCGTGGCGCATGTGCCGTTTGTGTTTCTGGACGACGACCGCATCGCCTTCCACATCGCGCGAGGCAATGCGTTGACGAAGCATCTGGGCGGGTCGGAAGGCCTGTTCGTCATCAACGGTCCCGACGGTTATATCAGCCCCGACTGGTACGGCACCGCCGATCAGGTTCCGACCTGGAATTATGTCGCGCTTGAACTGCAGGGGCCGGTGCGCAAGTTGGATGATGCGGCTCTCATCGCTCAAGTCGACGCGTTGTCCGATAATCAGGAGTCGAGGCTCGCGCCAAAGCCTGTGTGGACGCGCGACAAAATGACCGACGGCTATTTCGATAAGCTGTTGCGGGGAATAACCGGGTTTGAAATGACGATCACCGGATGGCGCAGCACATTGAAGCTGGGCCAGAACAAGACCGAAGAAGTTCGCATGGCAGCGGCCGACGGTGCCGAAGCTGCAGGCAACCGCGCGATTGCGCACTTGATGCGAAATTTGCCCGAATGAACCGGCTCGCCTTGTTTGATTGCGACGGCACTTTGGTCGATAGCCAGGCGAATATCTGTATGGCGATGGAACATGCGTTTGACGATGCGGGACTGGTGCCGCCGCCACGATCTGATATTCGAAGGATTGTCGGCTTGAGCCTGCTCGAAATCATGCGGGCGTTGCTTCCAGATTCCAGCGACATTGTGCACGGCCAGATGGTGGAGCGATACCGGGCGTCATACCTCACGCTTAGAAACAACGGCTTGGAACATGAACCGCTTTACGATGGCATAGCGGGCGTGCTCAGCAAGCTGGATGAGGACGGCTGGATGCTCGGCGTCGCCACTGGAAAGTCGGATCGAGGGCTGGAGCGATGCCTCGACCACCATGCCATCAGAGGTCTGTTCGTTACGTTGCAAACCGCTGACCGTCACCCATCCAAGCCCAACCCGTCAATGGTGTATCAGGCGATGGCCGATGCTGGAACTGACGCTAAATCAACGGTGATGATTGGCGATACGGTTTACGATATTTTGATGGGCAAAGCCGCTGATTGCCGCACCATCGGGGTCAGTTGGGGCTATCATCCAGTCATCGAAATGCGAGAAGCGGGTGCGGACTTGATCGCCGAAAATATGGTTGAACTGGCCGATATGTTGAGGGAAGTAGCGTGACTCCTGAAGAAGAATCCAAGGCGCAATACCGTTTTCTGGTCATCAACATTGTCCGGATTACTGGCGCAATAATGCTGGTCCTTGGCCTCGCGGTGATAGCTAGAGGTGTATTCGGGCTGCCTGCTGCGGCTGGCTATGTGCTGTTTCTGATCGGCATTGTCGATTTCATGTTGGTGCCGTTGCTGCTCGCCAAAAGATGGAAAAGCCCAAAAGATTTATGAGGCGTTTCTGGAAAGAAGTGAGCGTCGAACAGAGCGCTTACGGCCTTGCGATCCGGCTGGACGGAAAGCCGGTCAAGACACCGTTGCGCGCCGAATTAACGGTGCCGACCAAGGCACTTGCCGATGCGGTTATTGCCGAATGGATGGCGGTGGCGGAAAAGATCGACCCCGCCGCGATGCCAATGACCGGCTTTGCCAATGCCGCGATTGACCGGATCGGCCCGGAGCGGGATGTGTTCGTTGCCGCCATATCGGCTTACGGCGAGACCGACCTGTTCTGTTACCGCGCCGAAGCAGGCGAGCCATTGGCAGCACGGCAAAAAGAGGTTTGGGAACCGTGGCTGGACTGGGCGCGCATGCGTTATGATGTCGAGTTCAATGTTGTCGAAGGCATCATGCCGCAACCGCAGCCGCCCGAGACGGTGGCGCGTCTACACGCTGCCGTCGCATCCCGAGGCACATTCGAACTGGCAGCGATGGCAAAACTCGCACATTTGTCAGGCTCGCTGGTGGCAACGCTTGCGCTGATCGAGCGCGCGGGGACGGCACCAAAACTCTGGATCGCATCCTGCCTCGACGAGATCTGGCAGGAAGAGTTATGGGGCGAGGATTATTTCGCCACCAA
Organism: Sphingomonadales bacterium; assembly: GCA_031429915.1. Classification (GTDB taxonomy): domain Bacteria; phylum Pseudomonadota; class Alphaproteobacteria; order Sphingomonadales; family Sphingomonadaceae; genus Sphingorhabdus_B. Next base: position 5,368 of record JANPAM010000026.1, read on the forward strand.
AAACCGCAATGACCGTGAACGGGAATTTATTCAGGCAGCACGTTTTCTCGAACTGTTGCGCGTTACGATATAGGTAAAAGCCTAGGTCGCCTGCTGGCGTCGATTGCCGTAGCTGCCCTAGGATGCTTGCTACCTCACATTCTGCTCCTGCTTTGCCGTCCGCAGCTTATGTTGCTGGCTATGCGGGATTGCTGCCGCAAATCATTGCGACGGCGATGGTAATTGCGAACGATGAGCTGCGCTGGATCGGACTGGCCAGCGCCTATGGCTATGCCGCGTTTATCTTCAGTTTTCTGGGCGGCATATGGTGGGGCTTTGGCGTCGCCGCGCTAAAAGATGGCGCGCCAGCGGGCCCAATATTCATTGCGGCGGTTGCGCCGAGCCTGATCGCATTCCTGACCTACCTACCGTGGATTTGGGGCCTCGATTGGCCGGGTCCGTCGATGCTGCTACTGGGAATGTGTTTGCTGTTCTCTCCGCTGGTCGATCAGTGGCTGCAATCGCAATGCCGGTTGCCCGATGGCTGGATGCGGATGCGCTGGGGACTGTCTTTGGGGTTGGGCGGACTTACGATTGTTCTAGGAATAGTTGCGCTCCAATGACTCAATTCGAACCAACGCGCGTGGCGGCACTCGCCGCGCTCGAACGCTTTGTGCCAAACGCCGGGCGACATAATGCCGAACAGCGCAATTTCGATTTGGGGCCAGATCGCCGCGACAATATTTCAGTGCTATCGCCTTACATCCGTCACCGCATTATTTCGGAACAAGAAGTCGTTGCGGCAGTGCTTAAAACGCACAGCGCCGAAGCGGCGGAAAAATTCATTCAGGAAGTTTTCTGGCGCAGCTATTGGAAAGGCTGGCTTCAGCAACGGCCGGCTGTTTGGCAGA
>JANPAM010000027.1:0-8367 GCA_031429915.1 Sphingomonadales bacterium
ACGTCTGGGCCAGCCTTTCCAACTAATTTTAATGGACATCCGTATGCCAAACGTAGACGGGTTAGAAGCTACACGTTGGCTCCGCGCGTCTGGTCATTCACCCGAGGCGCTGCCTATCGTGGCACTCACTGCCAATGCTTACGCGGACGATCTTCAAGCCTGCTCAGCAGCAGGAATGCAGGCGCACTTGGCCAAGCCAATCGTGATAGAGGAATTAACGGCAATTTTCCGACAGTTCATTTCTAATAACGGCCCGGTGCAGGGCTCAGATCAGCTAGCCAGCCCCAACCTCCACGAACGCTTCTTGATGCGCAAATCCGACACCGCCCGTACGTTAGACGAATTGGCCGCTCTGGAACTACCAAATGATGAAAAGCTCGCGGAGGCTTTGGATCTTCTTCATAAGTTTGCAGGCGTTGCGGGCATGTTCGGTGACGCTGCCCTAGGCGAGCGCGCAAGACAGATCGAAAACGAACTACGCGTTTGCCCCACCGACGAGCGCCGAGCGAAAGCGCGGGAAGCGGGGGCACGCTTCCGCGAAGCGGCATGAGATAGTGAAGCGATTTGGTAAGGTCCATTTTCTTTTCTCCGGGTTAATGTAGTCACCCAATCTCGGTCCCATTTCACTGCCTCAGCGGTCTTGTGATGTGGAGCCTATTCACATCCCTGGCTCAGTCCAGCCACATGGGTTGCTGCTGCTATTTGACGCCACCTCCGAGAAGCTTGCGCATTGTCCGTGAGATTTGGACAAGCTGCTCGGAACCGAGCTGACCATTGGGCAGTGCGCAAAGACCATTTTGGCGGCATCGCTCAAAGATCATATTGGCATAGCCTGATCGCAACGTCGAATGACCAGAATGTTAGCGACAACTGCCTTCAAGTTTCTCCGGCCGAACGTCTGTATTGCCCCTTTTCGACTCATAAAGCGGACAGTCGGCTCCCGGCCCAATATTTGTCGGTGACTGATTGGAAACCCCATCTAAGGCGTAATGCCTTCAGGAAGCGAACCCGTGAACCGACAAACAACTCCCGCAGGGTCGTAATCAAGCGTGATCTGACCTCCCAACTCGCTTGCAAGTCCGCGCTCCAGCAAGCTGCTCCCGAAACCCTTGTTTTGAGGTGGTACGACCTCCGGCCCACCGACCTCTCGCCACTCAAAGTAAAAATCGGCTGTGGTCGTATCGAGCCCCCACTCTACCAACACAAGGCCATCGTCATTCATCAGAGCCCCATACTTGAATGCGTTGGTGCAGAGCTCATGTACCGCTAGCGAGATCATTACTGCGTTACGAGACGACACCGTGATTGCTGGACCCTTGGTCTTAACGCGATCTGGTGAAACTCCTGAACCCTTTAGCGCCCCATTTATGATTTCACCGAATGTGGCTCCAGCCACACTCTGGGAAACCAGGACATCCTGGGCGTGTCCGACCGCCATCAGCCGTCCAAGGAATACGTCTAGAGCGCCTTCAAGCGTAGTTGCCCGCCGGAACGTCTGTAGAGCGATGGCCTGAACGACCGACAAGACGTTTTTCACGCGGTGATTCATTTCATGAAGGAGCAAGCCTTGGTGATCCTGCGCACGCTTCCGCTCGAAGACCCGACCAACTTGCTCGCCAAGGGCCCGCACTGTCAGCATAAGCTCAGGCTCGGGCGGCGCTGGCGACGCGGAGAAAAACTCCAGGATGGCGCTCACTCGACCGTCTTGCTTTAGAGGGAACCCAAACGCGCCCCGGAAGCCGCAGTGTTTCCGTGGGAAGTTTTCGTCCGAGTCCGTATCGGTGATCCAATGCGGCTCGCCAGATGCAAGTATTGTTCCCGGTAAGCCCATTCCGTGCCGGAAGGTGTGCATTTCGGTCGCCTCCCGCAGCAACGTTGCCATGCCTGTTTCGGCTTCGACCCATACTCCAGACGAGCGCAAGACGTTTTGGTTGCCCGGTGGAACCACAAATGCATGGCCCACCGGCCACCCGGTGATGGCACAAATAGCTTCGAGCGCCTTTCGGAGGGCATCCTCAAAAGAGTCAGATTCTGCAGCCATGCTCGAGAGTTCGAACATCAAGCGACTTTCCAGCGCCTGTCTCTCGATCTGCGCTTCGGCTTGTCGTCGTTCGGAGATATCGCGAAGGAATCCTATGAACACCGGCCCGTTCGAACCCGGAGCCACTGTGATGGAGAGCTCGATGGGGATTTCGAGGCCGTCTTTCCGAAGAGCTGTTATTTCGATGCGGCGATTGATGACATGAGGCTGCCCGCCCGCCGCCAAGCGCTCAAGCCCTTTACGGTGCGCTTCGCGGTGCTGCACCGGTACCATCATTTCGCCTAAGTGTTGGCCTTGCGTTTCCGCCCATGACCATCCGAAAGTTCTTTCGGCCACCTCGTTCCACCCCGAAATCACACCCTCAGGAGTCATGACGGCAACAGCATCAAGAGCAGTTGCCAAAATTGGCGCTATAGCAGGATCGACATCAAACCGTTCTGAAGCTGTCATTCGACCTGCTTACGACAGAGCGGTCGGTTCGTCCAACGGTTGCAGAAAGGCCTTCAACGTTGTCGTTAGCGCAACGGCAGCTCCTTTTAAAATGTTCGCCAAAACCGGACGGTCGGATCACGGCCCATTCTGTGCCATTGAGCCACAATGGATGGCACACATCGCTAATCCGTCAAGCGGCGACTTTTCCAGCCAACGCATGAACATCTGAAGCAGCGAGCGGTTGACCACCAATTGCCCAATCGCCACCCTCAAACTCGTTGATCCGAACCCACGTAACACCGCGCAGGGCTTCACCTTCGACTGACACCATCGCTTCGGTTACTTTTGCTATGAGCTCATGCTTTTCGCTTGCAGTGAAAACGTCTTTGATGACGTCAATGGTTACGAGGGGCATGGCATTCTCCTTCGATATTTTGATTTAATTAAAAATGCGCACTGAACGCTCCTAGCTGCCGAGCGCTTTATTCAAGTGGGCGATGACTTCGGTCATCGGCCCTGCAGGGCTGAACTCCAGTGCTTCGTAGTCCTCGTCGACGTGAACCGTATGTCCAGGAGGCCAGTAATATACGTCACCTGCTCGAACGGTTTCTTTTTGCCCATCGGCATAGCGTACATGGATTGAGCCTTTGACCACGGTTCCCCAATGTGGGCATTGGCAAAGGTTGTTAGGCATACCTTCAAGTAATGGCGTTGCATCTGCCCCTGCCGGAAAACGGATTCTCGCGACATTGAGATCACCCCAATTGTGGGCTTGGATACAAATAGCACCGTGTTCGAGACACACGGGCAAATCATTCGCATGTTGATGCATTAGACAAGTCCTTTGAGCAGAGCCAGCTACGGCGTGGGTATTTAAGATGACCGTTGTTACCACCGTCAAAAAGCCGAAACTTGTAGATCGTATGGAGATAACATGAATATTTCTCGCAAGTTTGTATCCTTTGGATTAGCTTTTCTGCATGAACTACCAGTTCGACGGATTTGAGCTTGATCTCGACAAGGCCGAACTGTCGTCGGGCGGTCTTCCAATTCATCTTGAGCCTCAGGTTTATGCGCTGCTCGCATTGCTTATCCAGAACCGCGATCGTCTGGTGTCGAAGGATGAAATCATAGACAAGGTTTGGGGCGGTCGCTTTATATCTGAAAGTGCTGTCTCAAGCCGGGTCAAGTCGCTCCGGCAGTCCCTTGGCGATAATGGGACCGATCAGCGGTTCATCAAGACGATCCACGCTCGTGGCTTCAGGTTCGTAGCGGATGTCCAAATTAGAAGGGCGAATGCAATCGCCAATGACACAAGCGAAAAGCCACAAGCGCCTGACGATGGCAGGCCTTCCATTGCGATCCTACCGTTTGCAGTCCTCGGTGACCCCGGTCCATTTGCCGCGATTGGTCAGGCGCTACCGCACGAGCTGATTGCTGAGCTGTCCCGGATGCGTTGGCTTTCTATTATCGCACGCGGCTCGTCGTTTCAGTTCCAACCCGGCACTGAAAATTCCGAGACCATCGCTCGGGCTTTGGCAGTGCGCTATTGTCTGACTGGAACTGTTGAATTTTCTGGTCAGCTTTTAACAGTGATGGTCGAACTGACCGACAGCCAATGCGGCCGCATTATCTGGGCTGACCGGTTTCATGGTCGTATTGACGATATCCACAATATTCGGGGATCGATCCGCTCCCGGATTGTGACCGCACTGGAGATCGCAATCCCTGCATATGAAGCAGAGGCCGCCCGCCTCGGAGTGAGCGAAAATCTCGACGCCTGGTCGGCCTATCACCTGGGTCTACAGCATATGTATCGGTTTAATCGGCTTGACAACTCCCAGGCTGAGTCCCTGTTTCAGTTGGCTGTCTCACAAGACCCGACTTTTGCCCGAGCTTATGCTGGGCTGTCGTTCGTCCATTTTCAAAATGCCTTTCTGCGTAACACCGATAATCTTGCTTCCGAGGCGGACCTTGCACGCCGTTTTGCCGAACAGGCAATGCAACAAGATCCGCACGACCCATTTGTCAACTTCGTCATGGGCCGTTCCTTTTGGCTAAAAGGCGACCTGGACAATAGTCTAGGGTGGCTTGAGCGCTCGACACAGATCAGTCCAAACTACGCTCAGGGAATTTATGCGCGTGCGTGGACTGAAGCATTGTCAGGCGATGGTGCCAAATCTCGCGAGAATGTCGATTTGGCAATGCGTCTCAGTCCGCTTGACCCGCTCTATTATGCGATGCTTGGCACGCGGTCGCTTTCGCATATGACCGATGGTGACAATGAAGAAGCCGCTGTATGGGCAGACAAAGCCGCGAGGTCACCAGGCGCGCATGTACTCATTGCGATGATTGCTGTTGTCACTCATGAGCTTGCGGGTCTTGAAAAGGGAGCAGGCAAATGGGCGGATGATGTGCGCAATCGAAACGACACACTAACCCAAGAAGATTTTTTCCGGTCATTTCCTGTAAAGTCGGACGATGTTCGCGCTCGCGCGTCTGAAGCATTCAAGAATCAGGGATTTACTTGACGACTTTTGCAGCGAGAATGTTGATACGATCGAACGGCAGCTATCGGTCGTTCCCTGTTTTTACACAGACTCCTAGAAGCTGCCCCTCGATTACTGTGCTGAACGTCCCTGATCGATAGCAAGCTGACAGTTAGCAGGTCTCTGCAGGCCATTCCCTAGCGTCCGTGTTGATTTTACACCTACAAAGTGGTACCGACTCATTAGGGGGGTGTTGCCATGACGACTCTTGCGAATAATTTGAACTTTGCAGAAACCCAGCTGGATGTATTGACCGGGACGCCGCGCGCCCACGCCATCGACCGCTGGATATTCGTGTTTATGGCGGGATGGTTTATTGCAATTGTGCTCGCTGGGTTCATCCCGGACTCGCTGATGAAGATCGACGCTGTTAGAGCAGGCGAGCGAGCGCCGTTCCCACTGGTGCTTCACGTACATGCAGTATTGATGGGAACGTTCCTTCTGCTGCTTATGGCGCAAGCATGGCAGATGGCGACAGGTAGGAGGGCTCAGCACATGCGGCTGGGGATGGTCGCTATGGTGCTAGTACCCGCCTTAGTCATCGTCGGATTCATTCTGGCGCCCACCATGTACCACATGCTGTGGGATGCGGCGCAGGCAGCCCCCCCAGGCAAACGGCAAGAGATACTGGGCGGGCTCGCGGTTAGTGAAAACATCCTGCTACTCCAACTGCGTGTCGGCATTCTTTTTCCCCTTTTCCTCACTATTGCGCTGAAAGCCCGTGGCCGGAACGCTGGGATGCACAAGCGAATGATGTTCCTGGCAACCGCGATGGCTTTGCCAGCCGGTCTCGACCGGATACCATGGCTGCTCCACTCAATGCCGGCGAGCCCGCTCTCGCCGGACCTTTACACGCTTCTGGCGATCGCACCGATGTTCGTGTGGGACGTGATGCGTAATCGTTCGGTACATCCAGCTTATGTGATCTGGCTGGCGGTCAATATTCCGTTCGCGCTGGCGGTGCACGGGCTGTGGGACACGCCGGTGTGGCATCAGACGGCGCAACATCTCATGGGGGTCGGATAGACCTTCCCCTTGCAGCATATATTACCGGCGGCATCAGTCGCCGAAGCAAGAATTTTACTCTGATCAATATAGCAAAAGCTGAGAGGATATATCGATGCCGCAATTTGTGATTGAACGAGAAATGCCCGGCGTAGGCCAACTCGGTACGAGCGATCTCCAAGGTGCGTCCCAGACTTCGTGTACGGTACTCCGCGACCTTGGTCCTGACATTCAATGGGTCCAGAGCTACGTTACGGATGACAAGATCTACTGCGTCTACCGGGCGCCAAGCGAAGACCTCATCCGCAAGCATGCCGAGACTGCGGGCTTTCCCGCAAACAGCATTTCACAAGTGCGAGCGATGATCGATCCGACGACCGCTGAATAGTTGTCCATCGAAGGATTATCTCGCGTTACGAGTGCCCGCAGCCGAATTAGAAAACGAGACGATACGCGCCATCTGATCAATACTGGAGAATGCCATGACCGAGACAATCAACGAGACCGCTCTCAACGACCTGGCCGGCAAGGTGATCGGCGATGTCGCCGGCGCCTTGAGCCTATTCATGGCATATCTCGGCGACCAAGCGGGTGTTTTCAGCGCGCTGGATGGCTGCGGCCGCATGTCGGTTGACGATCTCGCAGCGAAGACCGGCCTCAACCCCAAATATCTTCACGAATGGCTCGGGTCGGTGTGTGCTGCGGGTTATGTACAGCACCACGCCGAGGACGAGACCTTCTCGATAACGACCGAACAAGCCCTCGTCTTCACCCGCGAAGGTCAGCCGGCGTGCATGCAGGGCTTTTTTCAGCTCATCGTCTCGCAGTTTGCTGGGCATGAAAAAGCTACCGAGACTTTCAAGACTGGTGCGGGGCGCCCGTGGGGCGATCATCCCCAATGCCTGTTCTGCGGAACCGACCGATTCTTTCGCCCTGGCTATCAGGCAAATCTGGTGGATAACTGGATTCCGGCGCTTACCGGAGTGGAAGCGAAGCTACAGGCCGGCGCCAAAGTTGCCGACATCGGTTGCGGTCACGGCTCGTCGACCGTCCTGCTAGCGCAGGCCTATCCCAACTCGACAATCCACGGTATCGATTTCCACGCCCCGTCTATCGTAGAGGCGAAGAAGAAAGCTGTCGCTGCGGGGGTAACCAACGTCGATTTCCAAGTTGCCAAAGCCCAAGACTTCGCCGGCGGGGGCTACGATTTCGCCTGCATGTTCGATGCCCTGCACGACATGGGCGATCCCGTCGGCGCAGCGCGCCACATCCGCGAAACGCTCGCGCCGGGCGGCACGTTCATGCTGGTTGAGCCTCTGGCAGGGGATTCCATGGCCGAGAACATGCACCCGCTCGGGCAGATATTCTACGCAGCGTCCTGCACGATCTGCACTCCCAACTCGCTGTCGCAGGAAGTCGGGCTTGGGCTTGGCGCACAAGCAGGTGAGAAGCGGCTAGCCGAAGTTTGCCGGGAAGCCGGATTTACCAAGGTACGTCGTGCCGCGGAGACCCCGACCAACATGGTTCTGGAGGTGACAGGATGAAGCTCGAATGCGAGTTCTGCCTACTCTATCGGTGGTCTCAAGTTTTCTGCTATGCCCGTTTCTGAGCGTTTGATGCCGCAAGCGGACCGTGCGCATCCGGCCCCAAAATAGACATCCGGAATAGTACTTAGGATGACTTCTGCACGTAATGTTTCGTTTGCGCTCACTCACAATTATTGAAAAGCTTAAAACAGCAAGGGGGAATGTGATATGTTAATAGCCAAGTATGCTTTTATGGTGGGGCTGAGCTTGCTGCTTCTAGGGTGCGGCTCCAATGCCGCGCCGGAGAAGCCAACCCAAGTCAATGCCGCCGTGCACGACCAAGCCATACGCAAGACCAATGAGAAATGGCTTGAACTAATTAGTGAACGCGATGCGGCTGCTGTATCCAAGCTGTACACTTCCGATGGTGCGATGATGGCACCAGGCGCTCCCATCGCACAAGGTCAGCCGGCGCTTGAGAAAGCTTGGGGCGGACTTATGCAGATGCCGGGGTTCGGGCTGACCTTCAAAGCTGATAAAATTACGGTTGCTTCAGGTGGCGACATGGCTCTCGATCAAGGGACCTATTTGCTGACGCTCACTGGCCCCAATGGCCCCATGAAAGACGTTGGTAAGTACGTTGTGGTCTGGCAGAACATAGACGGCCAGTGGAAGGTCGCAGCAGACATCTTCAACACCGATGGCGCTAGTACCCCGTAATATTGACGGGCCGCCGGATGTGCCTACCGAGCACTGCGCTTCATCGTTTAGCGCGAATGTCGGGACTGGTCGGAAGCCGCTTGGCAGCCGATGG
>JANPAM010000028.1:0-4376 GCA_031429915.1 Sphingomonadales bacterium
GGATTACCGAGGCGGGCGGGCTGATTGGCGGGACGGTCAAGTCTTCGATCGGAATGGGCAATCTGCTCTGGGCAGGCATCGGCGACACGATCCGCGTGAGCCTGTCCGCCGAGCCCGAAGAAGAAGTGCGGGTCGGCTATGAAATCCTGAAGTCGCTCGGCTTGCGCACCCGCGGCGTCCGCGTCGTGTCATGCCCGTCTTGCGCGCGGCAGGGCTTTGATGTCATCCGAACCGTTCAGAAGCTCGAGGATGCGCTCAGCCACATCAAAACCCCGTTGTCGCTCTCGGTCCTCGGATGCGTTGTCAACGGCCCGGGCGAAGCGCGTGAAACCGACATTGGGATTACCGGCGGCGGCAACGGCAAGCACATGGTCTATCTTTCGGGCGTAACCGACCACCATGTCGAAGACGCCGATATGGTCGCTCACATCGTCCGGCTGGTCGAAGCCAAGGCAGCCTCTATCGATGCGGGCGAAAGCATGAGCGCTGATGATATGCACGGAGTTGCGGCCTAGTGGCGATGCCGAAGCTGATCTGGCACAGCCTGATCCAGCAGTACCGTAAAGGCTTTGCCCTGTTCATCGTCGGGCCGTTGGTGCTGGCTTTGATTATCATCCCCGAATTCGCGCAGCATGTCGTCGAAATCCAGATTGGCATGTTTGACAGCCGGGAGGCGGCCAAGGCGCTCGGCAATGATCCGACTCGCTGGGCCTTCGGCTATGTGAAACTGGCCGGTCTGATGCTGACCTTTTTTGCTGCTGCGCGTTTCTGGTGGACGCGCGAACAAGGCGGAACGTGGTGGGATGTGCGGCAAATGCATTGGCCGAACTTCATGATCGGCGCGGCGCTATTCATCGGCATCGGTATGCTGGCCGAGCCCTTCAAGGCCTATGTCGGAGCCACGCCGTTCACGCTGCTGCAAATATTTGTTAGCCTGCTGTCATTGCCGATGCTGTTTTACGCGCTTTCCGGATTGTTTGGTGACGGCTCGGTGACGATCAAACAGGCGATGACCCGGTCATGGGCCTATCTGCCGCTGCTATTGCTCCTGCTGGCGGCTGGCTTTGCCCCGGCGCAGATTTTGCATGGGCTGAACCATAGTTGGGCGCTTGGTCAGGCTCCGGCGCTGGTATGGGCGTTGATGATATTCGATTCGCTTGTGGTCGGGTTACTCGCCAGCCTTGTCGGGTCGGCCATGTATGTCGCCTATGCCGCTTTTCACCGCCGACCACATAAAGAGAACGAATGACCCTTTCCATCCGCCCCGCCACTTCTGCCGACCTGCCGTTGATTGCGCAGTTCATCCGTGACCTCGCCGAATATGAAAAGCTCGCGCATGAAGTTCGTTTCGACGAAGCGGTTTTAGAGGACCGGCTGTTCGGAGCGCGGCCTTATGCAGAGGTTCTAATCGGTGAGATCGACGGCGCGCCGCAGGGTTTTGCGCTGTTCTTTCACAATTTCTCGACGTTCGAAGGGCGGCCCGGCGTTTATCTGGAAGACCTGTTCGTCCGCCCGGAAGCGCGTGGGTCGGGGCTTGGCAAGATGCTTCTGGCGCAGTTGGCGGTCATCGCGCTCGAACGCGATTGTGCTCGGGTTGAATGGTCGGTGCTCGACTGGAACGATCCGGCCATTGCGTTCTACAAAGCACTTGGCGCTAAGCCGATGGATGAATGGACGGTGATGCGGGTCGACGGCGATGCGCTCGGCACATTGGCTGGGCAGGGCCTGTGAGCACATGTCTGGCGGCAATGCTGCTCCAAACCCTCGTTCATACAACGCAGGCAGAGCCGACACCCGTTCCTCCGCCGCCCACCGAGCGAGCGGGAAATTCTGAAGCGCTCGCCTACTTTGCCGACCGTGACGCGAAGGCCGATGTCGAAGCTGCGCTGGCCGATGCCAGAGTCAGCGGCAAGACCGTCATAATCATATTGGGCGCGAACTGGTGCCACGACAGCGTGGGTCTGGCCGGATGGCTCTCGACGCCGCGCTTTATGGACTCGATGCGCGACCGCTATAACATCGTTTATGTGGACGTCGGCACCCCGCAAACCGGCAAAGGTCGCAATCTCGATATAGCAGCCCGCTTTGGCATCAAAAAAGTGAAGAGCACGCCGCTCATGATGCTTGTGTCAGCTGATGGCCGGTTGCTCAACAGCAAAAAAGATGCGGTAAGCTGGCGCAACGCCGCTAGCCGGAGCGAAAACGACATCTACCGTTACTTCGCAGAATTTGCGCCGCCTGCAAAATAGGCTACGCCGCAGCTCAATGTCAAAGCTGCACCACCGCCCAATCGTTCCGTTTGCCGTCGCTTGCGCTGGCATTGGCACATTTTCGCTGATGGACGCGGCGATGAAGGACCTCGCGCTGTCGCTTGGCGCGTATAGCGCAGTCTTGTGGCGCAATTGCCTGGGTGCGCTGCTGATGGGTATCGTGTTCGTCGCAACACGGCAGAAATGGCCGCCGGTCGCGATGCTGAAAATCCATCTATGGCGAAGCAGTGTGGTGTCGGTGATGGCGGTCAGCTTTTTCTGGTCGCTGACCAAATTGCCACTTGCCGAAGCCATTGGCTTGAGCTTCATCTCGCCAGTGATCGCGCTTTATCTGGCGGCGGTTATGCTCGGCGAAAGCATCGGGCGTGAGGCAATCTGGGCATCGATTGCGGGACTGGTCGGGGTCGTTATCATTATGGCCGGACGGCTGAGCGGCGATTATACCGACGGGCATATCTGGGGCGCCGCAGCCGTGCTGTTTTCCGCTGTTGTCTACGCCTACAACCTCATATTGGCGCGACGTCAGGCACAGTTGGCGGGACCGATCGAGATAGCCTTTTTCCAAAACCTGCTGGTCGCGGTAACGTTAAGCCTGGTGGCACCCTGGTTCCTCGCACCGTTTACCGTCAGCCACGCGCCGATGATTGGGATCGCTGCGATGTTGGCAGTCATTTCGCTGTTGCTGGCGAGCTGGGCCTATGCGCGGGCTGAGGCGCAGATGTTGATCCCGGTCGAATATACCGCGTTTGTCTGGGCCGCGTTGTTCGGCTGGCTGTTCTTTGCCGAGCCGGTGACGCTACCCGTGCTGGCAGGCACTGCGCTGATCGTGGCCGGAAGCCTGATCGCCGCGCGCGCCAAGCCAATACCCGCCGCCGTTACTCCCGCCGAAGTCGTTTAGGCCGCCAGCGCCGAATATATCATCGTCTTGATTTCGCGGCGTATCGGATAGGTGCTCGACGGCATCAACTGAGTCATGAAAATCATGATGATGTCTTCAACCGGATCGACAAAGAACGCAGTTGAATACATGCCACCCCAATAGAAATCACCCGTCGATCCGGGCATCATTGTGGCCGGGCTATCGATGGTGACACCAAAACCGAGACCAAATCCGGCACCGGCATTTTCTGCTTCGCTGAACAGCGATTTGCTGTGCTGGGTAAGGTCACCGCCGCCGGGCAGATGATTTGCCGTCATCAGCTCGAGCGTTTTGGGGCTGATAATCGGGACACCGTCAAGCGTGCCGCCATTGAGCAGCATACGCGCAAACAAATGATAATCGGCAACGGTCGATGCAAGTCCGCCGCCACCTGAATGGAATTTGCGCGGGCGCGCCCAGCCGCTCGCTGCCCCGGCGGGGTCGGCGGGCCGCTTCTTTTCTGTCGGATGCCAGGTGTAGGCATCGGGCAACCGGTTCACTTTTTCCGGCTCGACCATGAAGCCGGTATCAACCATGCCCAACGGTTCAAAGATATGTTCCTGAAAATACTCACCCAGCGGTTGTCCGGAAATACGCGCGACAATCACTCCCAAGATGTCTGTCGACACCGAGTAATTCCAGCATGAACCGGGATCAAATTCGAGCGGGATTTTTGCAAGGATGTTGATAAACTCGTCATCGCCCCATTTCGACCAGCTTTCGACATCGGTCTTGCGGTAAGCCGCATCGACGGGCGAGCGCTCCTGAAACGAATACGTGAAGCCAGCCGTGTGGCGGAGGAGGTCAATGATCCTGAGCGGCGATGTCGGTGGGCGAGTCACAAACGGTACATTCCCGCCACCTGCGACAAAGACGCCCAGATCGGCAAATTCTGGTATATATTTGGCGACCGGGTCGCTCAAGGCAACCTTGCCTTGTTCGACCAGCTGCATGAACGCGACCGAGGTGACCGGCTTGGTCATTGACGCGATGCGGAAAATGGCATCGTCGGCGACGCCTGAATTCCATTGATGCGCGATGTCGTCACCCCGCCCAATAAGTAGCGAGGCAAAGGGCAACAGGCCGCTATCGAGATATTTGGTCTGGATATAATCGTTGATCCGAGCCAGCCGGTCGGGGAGAAAGCCGAGTTCGTGGGCGCTCATACTGCGGTTTGTCCTGTCAAT
>JANPAM010000029.1:0-1799 GCA_031429915.1 Sphingomonadales bacterium
CTCTTGCTGCGATCTATTCGATTTGGACGATCTATGGTGCTGGCTGGGAAGCGCTTGGCTGGGGAGGCGCGTTACTCATACTTGGGCTGCCGGTTTACTGGTTGGTGGTGGTTGGTAATGCTAGGGGTTCCAAAGCACCCGGCTGACGCTTACATGCTCCGCAGACAGTAATCGCGGGAAACCAGAATGACCTACACCACCGATCTTGCACTTTACATCGACGGCAACTGGCGCAAGGGCGAGGGGCGTGACCATCATGCCGTTATCAATCCGGCAACTGGCGAGACGCTGGCGCAATTGCCGCTGGCGACCGCTGGCGATCTTGACGAGGCGTTGGCGGCGACAGCGCGCGGCTCTGCGGTGTGGCGCAAGGTAGACGTCAACGAACGCGCGGGCATATTGCACAAGGTTGCAGGACTGATCCGCGAGCGCGCCGAGGGCATCGCCGTGCTGCTGACCACCGAACAGGGCAAGCCGCTGGCCGAAGCGCGCACCGAAGTGCTGTCCTGCGCCGCGCAGTTCGATTATTTCGCTGAGGAAGCTAAGCGGAGCTATGGCCGCGTGCTGGTTCGTCCGACCGGGCAGCGCTCGCTGGTTTTGAAGCAGCCGGTCGGTCCGGTTGCCGCGTTTTCCCCATGGAATTTTCCGGTCAATCTGATGTGCAAGAAGATGGCGGCGGCATTAGCTGCGGGTTGCTCGATTATCGCCAAGCCACCAGAGGAAACCCCAGCCTGCACAAGCGCCATCATGCAATGCGTGATCGACGGCGGGGTACCGGGTAACGTTGCTCAGCTTATTTACGGCGTGCCCGATGTGGTCAGCCGTCACCTGATTGCCTCCCCCATCATCCGCAAAGTGAGCTTCACCGGATCGGTGCCGGTCGGCAAGCATCTGCTCAAGCTGGCCGCCGACGGCGTGAAGCGCACGACGATGGAGCTTGGTGGCCATGCGCCGGTCCTGATATTCGACGACTGCGATCTCGACAAAGCGATTACGATGTCAGCCACAACCAAATTTCGAAACGCCGGGCAGGTGTGCATTTCGCCAACCCGCTTCTATGTGCAGGAAGGCGTTTACGACCGCTTTGTCGAGGGCTTTGCGGCGCATACTAAAGGGATTCAAGTCGGCAACGGGATTGAGGCATCGACCATCATGGGTCCGCTCGCCAACGACCGCCGCCCGCCCGCCATCGAGAAGCTGGTTGCCGACGCAACCGCCAAGGGCGCAAAGCTCCTGACCGGCGGCGAGCGCGGTGAGGGTGGGTTCTTCTTCCAACCAACAGTGCTGGCCGATGTACCGATGAGCGCGGATATTATGGAAGACGAACCTTTCGGCCCTGTCGCGCTTATGCGGCCGTTCAAGACCTTCGACGAAGCCGTTGAGCAAGCCAACCGGCTGCCGTTCGGACTGGCCGCCTACGCCTTCACCGAAAATGCGCGGCAGGCAAACCTAGTCGCCGACGCGCTTGACACCGGCATGGTTGGCTTGAACAGTTTTGCAATCTCGATGCCCGACGCGCCGTTTGGCGGCGTCAAGGAATCAGGTTTCGGCAGCGAAGGCGGGCCCGAGGGACTCGACAGCTATTACGTCACCAAAGCGGTGCATCAATATTAAGCGAGATTGGCCT
This sequence comes from Sphingomonadales bacterium, assembly GCA_031429915.1. GTDB lineage: Bacteria > Pseudomonadota > Alphaproteobacteria > Sphingomonadales > Sphingomonadaceae > Sphingorhabdus_B. The sequence continues at coordinate 1,628 of JANPAM010000029.1, forward strand.
CGCGCACCACGGCCAATCCTGCCTCGCGCTGCGCTTTCAGTTCGGTCTTCAACGTTGCGGGATCGCGCGCGAAGACGAAGCCGAAGCTGACCCCGCCTTCCTTGCCGACGGTGGCATGGTGAAGCTTGTGCGCCTGCACCAACCGCTTTGCATAGCCGCGCTTTGGCACCCA
>JANPAM010000030.1:0-3592 GCA_031429915.1 Sphingomonadales bacterium
ACGCAGACGGCTTTGCTTCGAACGGCTGGGGGCAGCAGCTGGGCTTTTGCGGCGGCTGGCGGGACGCTTTCGGTTGATGACAGTCTATGGGTCGATGAGGAAGGCCGCCCGCATCCGACGCGCCAGCTTGTGATTGCGGCGGAATCGGGTAAGGGCGGCCTCACCATTGGATGGCAGCTCCGCTTTTTGGGATAAAACATGAGTGATGTAGTGATTAAACGCGCGCTTTTGTCGGTGTCGGACAAGGCTGGATTGGTCGAGCTTGGCCATGCTTTGGCGGCTCGGCATGTCGAGCTGGTTTCAACCGGGGGCACCGCCAAGACGCTGCGCGAGGCCGGGTTGCAGGTGAAAGACGTCAGCGAACTCACCGGCTTTCCCGAGATGATGGACGGTCGGGTCAAGACGCTTCACCCGACAGTGCATGGTGGCTTGCTGGCGGTGCGCGACAATCCCGAACACGCCGCCGCGATGAAGATGCACAATATCGGCTCGATCGATCTTGTGGTGGTTAATCTCTACCCGTTCGCCGCAACCGTCGCCAAGGGTGCGAGCCGCGAAGAGATCATCGAGAATATCGATATCGGCGGGCCGTCGATGGTTCGCAGTGCTGCGAAAAACCATGATGCCGTAGTGATCGTCACTCATCCGTCGGACTATGATTCACTTGTGGCCGAAATGGAAGAACGCGATGGCGCGACCAATCTCGGTTTCCGCCGTCAAATGGCGGCCAAGGCTTATGCGGCGACCGCCGAATATGATTCGATGATCGCCAGTTGGTTTGCCTTTGCCGATCAGCAACAGATGTTTCCGGACAGTCTGACGATTCCAGTGAAGCTCGCTCAAAGCTTGCGCTATGGAGAGAATCCGCACCAGCAGGCGGCGCTTTATATTCCGGCCTTTGCGCCCGGTGGCTCGCTCGCCGATCACAAGCAAGTTCAGGGCAAGGAGCTCAGCTACAACAATTTGAACGACGCCGATGCCGCGCTTGAACTGGTCAGCGAATTTCGCGACGGCCCGCCAACGGTGGTCATCGTCAAGCACGCCAACCCGTGCGGCGTGGCAACCGGTGATACATTGATCGAGGCGTACCGAGCAGCGCTCGAGTGCGACAGCGTGTCGGCATTCGGTGGCATCATCGCGGTCAACCGGCCTTTGGACGGCGCGACTGCTGAAGCGATATCGGAGATATTTACCGAGGTGGTCGCCGCACCCGACGCCGATGATGAAGCCAAAGCAGTGTTTGCCAGAAAGAAAAACCTGCGACTGATCCTGACCGGCGACCTGCCAGACCCGATGCGCGGAGGCATGATGATGAAGTCTATTGCAGGCGGTGTGCTTCTCCAGTCGCGTGACAATGGCTTTGTCGCCGACACCGATTTGAAGGTTGTTACCAAGCGCGCGCCAACAACACAGGAACTGACCGACTGCCGCTTCGCGTGGACCGTTGCCAAGCACGTAAAATCGAACGCAATTGTCTACGCAAAGGACGGCGCGACGGCAGGCATCGGCGCTGGCCAGATGAACAGGCGCGATAGCGCACGCATCGCCGCGATCAAGGCGAAAGAGGCTGCTGAAACTTACGGTTGGGCAGCTCCCCGCACCGTTGGCTCAGCCGTCGCCTCGGACGCATTTTTCCCCTTTGCCGACGGCCTGCTGACAGCAGCCGAAGCAGGGGCGACAGCGGTTATTCAACCCGGCGGATCAATGCGCGACGAGGAAGTAATCGCCGCCGCCGATGAAGCTGGCCTCGCCATGGTCTTCACCGGCATGCGGCATTTTAGGCATTAAGCCGGATTAGCCAGCCCGTTTAACCGGACCACGAAAGCCACCTGCGCCCGTTTTCTTAGGACCGTAATTGCGTGCCGGTGCCCCGGGATCGCGACCACGACCATCACCGCGAGCGGCATGTGCGCGGTCGGCGGTTGGACGGCGGTCGCCGCCTGCATGGTTGTCAGTGCGTGGGCGTTCGCCTGTACCCTTTGAACCATCACGAGGACCAGCATTCGGCTGCCAACCACCTTGTGGAGCAAAAGTACGCTGACGGGTTTCGCCGTTCAGACCAGTTCCACCGTTGTTGCCGCCGAGTTTCTTGCCCGCATAGTTGGTGCGTCCGCCACCTGGCTGACCACCACCACGACCGCCGCGCGCCTGTTGGGCCAGACGATTGTCCTTGGCTGGCGGCGGCAGATTGGCAACGGCCTCGCGGAAGCCTTCGGGCAAGCCCAACGTCATCGCGCGAACGCCGGTCAGGCGCTCGATGTCTTTCATATAACCGCGCTCATCACCAGCGACGAAACTCATCGCCACGCCTTCACGGCCTGCACGCGCGGTACGACCGATGCGGTGGACATATTGTTCGGGCACATTGGGGAGTTCGAAATTGAACACGTGGCTGACGCCGGGGACGTCGATGCCGCGTGCCGCGATGTCGGTTGCAACAAGTATCTTAATCTGCCCGTCGCGGAATGATTGCAAAGCAGCAGTGCGCTGACCCTGTGATTTGTTACCGTGGATTGCGGCGGCCTTGATGCCAGCACCGGCAAGACCGCGCACAACGCGGTCGGCGCCGTGTTTGGTGCGCGTGAAAACAAGCGCGCGGTCGATTTCTTCGGTTTGCAGTTTCAACGTCAGCAAGGTCTGCTTCTCGCGCTGCTCAACGAACGTCACGAATTGCTCGACACGCTCGGCAGTAGTTGCCGCAGGGGCGACCGAAACGCGCACCGGATTGTTGAGGAAGCGGTTGCCCAATTCGGCAATCGCCTTCGGCATCGTTGCCGAGAAGAACAACGTCTGGCGCTGTTTTGGCAGCAACTGGTCGATGCGCTTCAACGCGTGGATGAAGCCAAGGTCCATCATCTGGTCGGCTTCGTCGAGAACGAAGATTTCGACGTCTTTCAACGTTACCGCCCGCTGTTCGATCAAGTCGATCAAACGACCAGGTGTCGCGACGAGGATGTCAACGCCGGCAGCCAGTTTCTTCTTCTGGCTGAAAATCGGCATTCCGCCGAAAACGCATTCGGTTTTTAGGCCGAGAAACTTGCCGTAGGTTTTGAAGCTCTCGGCAATCTGAGCCGCGAGTTCGCGTGTTGGCGAAAGCACCAGCATCCGGCAGCTATACTGTTGACGCGCTTTTGGTTTGGTGGCGAAATGGTGGAGAGAAGGAAGCGCGAACGCGGCGGTCTTGCCGGTACCGGTCTGTGCGATACCGCAAAGGTCGCGGCCTTCGAGCAAGGGCGGGATCGCCTGTTGCTGAATTGGTGTGGGTGTATCGTATCCGGTGGCTTCAAGCGCCTTCAGGATTGGTTGGGCGAGGCCCAGGTCTGAGAAAAAAGACATAAATATACTTTCAATATGGTCGTCGCGGCCCCTTAATGCGTGTCCTTAAATCAGGACCGCACGGGCGCGACAGCAGGTGTTCGGGAGCAGCGTATGCCGACCCGTTGGAAACAACCCTGCGTGATATGGGAAGCCTCTAAGCTTTGCGCATCTTGTTCGATTGGCGAGGCCACCAATTGCGGCCCTCACGCTGCCAACACTGCGGCGGTGTTGTCCGCTCGCCTCATGCGCTTGGCGGCTATATGGTCGCGAGTGG
>JANPAM010000031.1:0-16425 GCA_031429915.1 Sphingomonadales bacterium
AACGGGTGTTGCCTGACCAGTTCGACACCGTGAGCCAGATCGCGTTTTCGCGTGGGCTGTCGGCGCTCGGTTTGTTTGCGGCGCTATATATGCTGTTCTATACTTTGACGCCGTCGAAATACCGAAAAACGGAATGTCCGAAATGGCCAGGTGCTTTGGTCACAACGCTTTGGTGGGTGGGCGTCACATTGGCGTTGCCGCCTTTGCTCAGCAGCATCCTGAGTTATGATGCGACCTACGGCAGCCTTGCAGGGGTGATGGTTGCACTTTTCTTTTTCTATCTCGTTGGTCTAGGGGTGGTAGTGGGTGCCGAGTTGAACGCAGCTTTGGTCGAGGCAGGAACCCCCGAAGCGGCGCATGATGATATCGGGCAAGCGGATAACCGCTCAAGAAAGGGATAATATGACTGGATTGATGGCTGGCAAACGCGGGCTGATTATGGGGCTGGCTAACGACAAGTCGCTTGCATGGGGAATTGCCCAGCGTTTGAAGGCCGAAGGTGCCGAACTCGCGTTCAGCTTCCACGGCGCGGTCATGGAAAAACGCGTTCGTCCGCTCGCCGAACAACTGGGCTGCGATCTCCTGATTGATTGTGACGTTTCCGACATGGCCAATCTTGATAGCGCATTCGCGACGCTGGCGGAAAGATGGCCGACGATTGATTTTGTCGTTCACGCGATCGGGTTCACCAACAAGGATGCTTTGCGCGGGAAATACTTCGATGTGACCCTCGACGACTTCCTGATGACGATGAATATCAGCGTTTACAGCTTCACCGCCGTTGCGAAGCGGGCAGCCGCGATGATGAAGCCGCTTGATCCGGAAACGGGTAAGGGCGGCGGGTCGATGCTCACACTGACATATTACGGTGCTGAAAAAGTCATGCCGCATTACAATGTTATGGGTGTGGCGAAAGCGGCGCTCGAGGCATCGGTCAAATATCTCGCCAATGATGTCGGTCCCGACGGTATTCGAGTCAACGCGATTTCGGCTGGTCCAATCAAGACACTGGCGGCCTCTGGCATCGGTGATTTCCGGATCATTCTTAAATGGAACGAATATAATTCGCCGCTCCGTCGTAACGTTACCATCGACGACGTCGGCTCGTCGGCGCTCTATCTCCTATCCGACCTGTCGGCTGGAGTGACCGGCGAAACCCACCACGTCGACGCTGGCTACCACACCGTCGGCATGAAGCAGGAAGACGCGCCGGATATTGGTTTGGTGTGATGCCGGTCGTTTACCGGCACCAAGGCTTCAGTTTTTTCTTTTACTCGCATGAAGGCGATCCGCGCGAACCGCCGCATGTTCACGTTCGCAAGGATGGTGCCGAAGCGAAGTTCTGGCTTACGCCAGTTGTCCGACGTGCTTGGGACCGAAGATTCGATGCCCGCACTTTAAAAATAATCGAAACAGTGGTAATTGAACGACGACAGGAATTTGAGGAACAATGGCATGTATTTTTTGCCTGAACCCGTAAGCGTTAGTTTTACTGACGATATGATGAGTACGAACCTTGAAGACGGCAGGATAATCACTGTGCCGATTGCTTGGTATCCCCGACTTTTGAACGCGACGCCTGAACAACGTGCGAAGTATGAACTCAGTCCGGCTGGCGTACATTGGGACGAAATCGACGAGGATATCTCTGTCGAAGGGATGCTCATCGGTCGAAATCTGAACGCACCGCGTAGAGCGGCGTAAAGTTCATATGTTGGAGGGGCACAGCAACGAACTGATCCTTTTGTTCGCTGGTAGTGCGTTGCTCGTCGGCCTGCATGGATACTGGCATGCCCGCCATTATTGGGAAGGACTACCGCCAATATTGGATGCCTTCGTGTCGATGGCCGGTTATGTCGCGATTGTTGGCGTGTTTGTTTGGGCGGGTCGTGTTGGCGGCGAATACGGTCATCCACACGCGGCGCGGGTACTTGCGGTCGCGGTCACCTTTATTGCTTTTCGTGCTGTGCGAACCTGGATCGGCAAGGAACAGGTGCGCTATCGTAAGGTTCGGACGCCTGCTTCGGCAGACGATGTCAAATGACATTTGGTTTTGAACTCGACCATGTGCAGATCGCCATTCCCGAGGGTGGGGAATCTGATGCGCGGGCGTTTTTTGGCGAACTTCTTGGATTGAAAGAGCTGCCAAAACCGCCGGACATGGCGGTGCGCGGTGGGGCTTGGTTCGCTACATCTGATTATCAGATACATTTAGGTGTCGAAGCCGATTTCCGACCAGCCAAGAAAGCACATATTGCGCTAAATACCCGCAGCCTTGACGAACTGCGCGCGCATCTGGAAGGGGCAGGCTACACAACCAAAGATGACAAAGATGTTGGTGACCGGAAACGCTTTTTTACGCACGATCCGTTTGGCAATCGCATCGAGTTTATAGACAGGATCGCGCGCATATGAGCTTTAACACCTTTGGCCGCGTTTTCTGCTTTACCACTTGGGGGGAAAGCCACGGGCCTGCGCTTGGTGCGGTGGTCGATGGGTGTCCTCCCGGATTAGCTATGAGTGAGGCGGACATTCAGCCTTTCCTTGATCGTCGGCGTCCAGGGCAGTCCAAATATACGACTCAGCGGCAGGAGCCCGACGCGGTAAAAATCATGTCTGGGGTTTTCGAAGGTAGAACAACCGGTACTCCGATTTCGTTGATGATTGAAAATGTCGACCAGCGCTCGAGAGATTATTCGGAGGTTGCCGCGTCCTACCGACCGGGTCATGCCGATTACAGCTACGACGCCAAATATGGTTTCCGCGATTACCGCGGTGGTGGCCGGTCAAGTGCGCGCGAGACTGCGGCGCGGGTTGCTGCCGGTGCCGTTGCACGCTGTGTAATACCCGATGTCAGCATTCTCGCTTATGTCGTCGAAATCGGTGGTGATTCAATTGACCGTGACAATTTCGAGATTGCGCAAATCGGCAAAAATCCATTCTGGTGTCCTGATGAAGCAGCGGCGGGGCGGTGGGAAAAGCTGGTTGATGAAGCTCGGCTTGCAGGGTCGTCGCTTGGCGCGGTGGTCGAGTGCGTGGCAACCGGCGTTCCTCCAGGTTGGGGCGCTCCGCTCTATGCAAAGCTCGACAGCGAGTTGGCCTCAGCGATGATGAGCATCAACGCCGTAAAGGGAGTCGAAATTGGCGCTGGCTTTGACGCCGCCCGGCTTCGTGGGGAAGAAAATGCCGACCGGATGAGGCCATCAGTCGAAGGGTCGAACCAACCAGAATTTCTCGCGAACAACGCAGGCGGTGTTGCCGGCGGTATTTCGACGGGTCAGCCGGTCGTGGTTCGAGTCGCTTTCAAGCCGACCTCGTCGATCCTGACACCGGTCGAAACAATCACCCGCGAAGGCGAAGCCACCGACATCGTCACAAAAGGTCGCCACGATCCTTGCGTCGGGATCAGGGGCACGCCTGTGGTTGAAGCAATGATGGCGCTAGTGTTAGCCGACCAGAAATTGTTGCACCGCGCGCAGTGCGGGTAATTAAACGACCGCTTTGCGCAATGCCTTGTCGGTCAACGCTGCATCGCCCTCGACACTTGCGATAATCGACACGCTGCCATCGGCTTCCCTGCGGGCGACGAGCAGGACAAATTCTTCGCCGCTGCCCGCAAATTCGCTGAGGTCACGGGCTGGCGCGGCACGGAGGCGTGGCCTGGGATCGGCAGGTGTTGCAGCGATGTCCTTGCCAGATGCCACTTTCTTGGCGCGGCGCTCGGCGGCGACGATGCCTTTTAGACCGCCGTCATATCCCGAAAGAACAGCTGTTAGCTCGCCCATCGGCACCGAATTGCGGTCTGCATATTGAAGCGCGGTGGCGAATTCGGTCAGGCGGGTTTTGTCATAGCCAGCGCCGAATACCAGCTTCACAATCGGCGTGAATGGCGCGCGTTCCTGAACGACCAGCCCGGCGTCGGATAGTAATTCGGCGTAATCATCGGAATTGCGCGCCGCGACCAAGGCAAAATCATGCGCGCGGCCTACTGCCTGATACAGTGCGTCGCGACCGCGTAAGTCGCAGTCGCGGGCCCCCTCGGCGGAAATTCGCGCGGCGTGCAACCAGTCAGCAAGCGAAGAACTCTCGTCAGGTTGTGGTTCGACCGCAAAATCAGAGTGAAGCACCAGTTCTTCCGCTTCGACCTCGTCGAGATGTCCGGTGGTCGGACCATCGGCCCAAACCGGAACATGTTCCTGACGCGGCGGGGCGGCGGCGAGCGCCTGCTCGACTTCGAGCTGAAGCGGCGCGCTGATATCGCTGTTCGCGCCTTCCTTCCAGTTGATGACGCCGTAAATGAAATCTATAGTGTCGTCGTCCGATGAATATGGCAACAAGATGCCGCGATACATGATGCTCACGCCGCGCTCGTTTACAAACTCCGCTTCAAAACCAATTGGCGCGCGGTTGGCAATTATTTGCAGATAGTGATCAGTGATCCGCGAGAGCAGCGAACGTGCTGGAACTTGATCGAGATAGGTGATGTCATTGCCCAACCCGCATTCGTCACGCAATTTTTCCCCGACGAACGGAATGGAAGGATTTTCAATGCCCGACGTAAAATCGAGCAGGACACTAAATTCGCGGAAATCCTGAACGCCTTCGGGGTCGAGTTCTTCAATTGACGGATAGTTTTTGTCGTTAAGTTGAGCGGTCCAGAAATTGTAAGCGCGAACCTGCATCCGGCGCTCGTCGCCCGACACGACAGGCGGCGCTTCGATAGCAGCATCCTCCGCATCGAACGATGCATACGCTGCCGTGTCGAAATCGGGTTCCGAGCCAAATGGTTCAAATCCGCGTAAGTTATCCATTGCATAGTCCTGCTATTTCTCGCCGATACGCATTTCGACACCGACACCTTGGCGAAAGAGGGTTAAAATCGCGTAAACCAATTTGCATTTTGGTAATGATTTAGCGGTTGTCATTCGCGGCCCTTCAATTGAAAAGGTGGGTCGAGGAGACATAAAATGACTGAATTTGCGCCGCGCAAAGGAACGACCGAGGCCGATATTGCTACGACAATAGCCGCTGTTCTGGCGGAAGCGACCCTCGCGGAAAAAGTCGGAATGATGTCGGGGGCGGGGTTCTTTAAAGCGTTTATGGAGGACGAGCGTGTATGGGCAGCGCGGCCTTACCGCGCTGGCGGTGGCATCGAGCGGCTGGGCATACAACCGTTTTACTTCACCGATGGTCCGCGCGGCGTTGCGAGGGGTCAATCGACCTGCTTTCCGTGCAGCATGGCGCGCGGCGCAACTTTCGATCCCGATCTGGAGCGTCGCATTGGTGAGGTTATGGGCGTTGAAGCGCGGGCGCAAGGTTGCACTTTATCGGGTGCGGTCTGTTTCAACCTGTTGCGCCATCCTGCATGGGGCCGTGCTCAGGAAACATATGGCGAGGATAGTTTTCACTTGGGCGAGATGGGTGCCGCGCTGGCAACGGGCATTCAGACGCATAACGTCGCGGCGACGGTCAAACATTTTGCGCTGAACTCGATGGAAAATGCACGGTTCAAGGTCGATGTGCAAATCGATGAACGAGCGCTTCATGAAGTTTATCTGCCGCATTTCAAACGCGCCATCGACGTCGGGTGCGCAACGGTAATGAGCGCGTATAACAAAATGAATGGCGAATATTGCGGGCAGAACCACAACTTGCTGACCGGCATCTTGCGCGATGAGTGGGGCTTCGATGGCTTTGTCCATTCGGATTGGGTGATGGGAGTTTACGACTTCAAGGGAGCGGCGGCAGGGCTGGACGTGGAAAATCCTGAACCGCGCGTGTTTGGCGCGGCGTTGATCGCGGCAGTTGAAAATGGCGAGATTGCTCCCGCCGTTGTCGATCTGGCGTGTGAACGGATATTGCGGGTGTACTATCGTTTTGCCTGCGCCGATGACCCGCTGCCCGAATATGGCATGGACCTGGTTGCGTCGCCTGCGCATGTTGCGATTGCGCTGGAGGCAGCGGAGAAATCTGCGGCGTTGTTGAAAAATGACGCAGTGCTGCCGCTCGCGAAGGGCATTGGAACGCTGGCTGTATTGGGCAAGTTGGCAACAGCAAAAAATACCGGTGACAACGGGTCGAGCAAAGTGCGCCCGCCATATATAGTCACCGCGTTGGATGGGCTTGAACGCGCCAGCAACGCGATGTGCATCGGCCGCATATTGACTGGCGACGAAGATGACTTGGCCGCAGCAAGACAGGTGGCTGACGCGGCGAATGCAATCGTCATCGTGGTCGGCAATACCGCAGTCGATGAAGGTGAATTCATCCCCGGCGATATCGCTTTGGGAGCCGATGTCCCCGAAGAGTTGCGCGGGCAGGCGCGGGCTCAGACGATTGGCGGCGACCGCGACAATCTTGGCCTTCGCGCCGAACAGGTCGCGTTAATCGAGACTGCGGCGGAAAGCGGAAAACCGGTTGTCGTCGTAATCGTCTCCGGCTCGGCGATCATGGTCGAGGAATGGCACGAGCGGGCGGGCGCGATTTTGCAGACGTTTTATTCGGGGATGGAGGGTGGAACGGCATTGGCCAAATTGCTGTTCGGCGAGGTTTCACCTTCGGGCAAACTGCCGTTTACCGTTGCCAAGTCGGCGGATGACTATCCGTTTTTCAACAAGGACGCGGATTCGATCACCTATGATATGTGGCACGGCTACACGCTGCTCGATCGCGATGGCAAAACGCCGCGTTATGCCTTTGGTCATGGGTTGAGTTATGCCGAATTTGGCTATCACGAATTGGAAGCGCGGGTCAGCGGCGAGCATATTCAGGTCGAGGTTTCAGTGACCAATTCAGGGCCGGTCGCCGCCGATGAAGTTGTGCAGGCTTATGTGAGTTTCCCCGGCCTCGAAGCAGAGCGCCAGCCGAAACTGCTAAAAGGATTTCAGCGGGTCCGGGTAGAGGCTGGCGCAACGGTCGCGGTCAATATTGCTATTCCACTGGAAACGCTCAAATGGCGCGACCCAGTAACCCATGGATGGCGGCTGGAGCCCGGCGATTACGGCGTGCATGTCGGCGGTGCGTCGGACCAACTGATTTCCACCCACTTCCGGCTTTAGGATTACCCCAGCACCCGCCCCAACGCGTTGGCCCACCCTGACAGCCGTGTATCACGGGCGTCTGTTTCAAGTTGCGGGGTAAAGCGGGTAACACCGCCGCGCATTACCGCTGCATCTTCGAGCGACGGGTAAAGCCCCACGCCGACGCCCGCTAGCATCGCCGCACCAAGCGCGGTTGTTTCGATGAACTCTGGGCGCTCGACGTCGATTGACAATATGTTCGCCAGATCCTGCGCCATCCAGTCGTTGGCGACCATGCCTCCGTCAATCCTGAGCTCCGCCCAGTCAGCACCGTCGGCGGCAAAGGCGGTTTTCAGGTCGTTGGTCTGGTGCGCCATTGCCTCTAGCGCAGCGCGCGCGACATGGGCTTTTTTGGCGGCGAAGCTTAGGCCGCTGATCGCCCCCCGCGCATTCGGCTGCCAGTGCGGCGCGCCGAGGCCCGATAAGGCAGGGACAAGATAGACGCCTCCATTGTCGGGAACGCTCCGCGCCAAGGGTTCGGTGTCTGATGCTTTTTCGATGAGGCCTAGATCGTCGCGTAGCCATTGGATCAGGCTACCGGCGACGAATACCGAACCCTCAAGCGCATAATGTCGCACGCCGTTTAGCTGGTAAAGCACCGTCGAGAGCAGGCGGTGTTTGGACTGGCGCAACGTCGTGCCGGTTTGAGTGAGCACGAAAGCGCCGGTCCCAAACGTTGCCTTGGTCTGGCCGATGGCAAAGCAGCCCTGACCGATGGTCGCCGCCTGCTGGTCGCCCGCCATGCCAGTGATCGGGATCGCGCCACCAAACAGTTCGGGCAAGGTCGAGCCGAGTTGTCCCGCACAGTCAGTTATCTCGGGCAGAATCTCGCGAGGTACACCGAACAGTTCGGTCAGCCCGTCGTCCCATCCGCCGCTGCCGATGGCCATCAAAGCAGTGCGCGACGCGTTGCTGGCGTCGCTAATGTGCAGACCGCCGGTAAGGCGAAAGACGAGGTAACTTTCGACAGTGCCAACGGCGAGATGTTTGCCAGCCTCTTTCAGTTGAGGCCAGTTTTTTAGCGCCCAGCCAATTTTGGAACCGGAAAAATAGGGGTCGAGTAGCAATCCGGTCTTAGCCTGAACCACCGGTTCCTCGCCACGCTCTTTGAGGTCAGCGCATATGTCCGCTGTCCGCCGGTCCTGCCAGACAATTGCCGGGGCCAATGGTTCACCGGTTCGCCGGTCCCAGAACACCACGGTTTCGCGCTGGTTGGTGATGCCGATAGCTGCGATCTTGTCAGGCCCGCCAGCCTGTGACACCATTTCGCGAGCGCACTCGAGCGTCAGGTTCCAGATTTCAGTCGCGTCGTGTTCGACTAGGCCGGGTGCTGGATAATGTTGCGTTAGCGGGCGCTGGCAACTGCCAAGCGATTTGCCGTCTGCTGCAAACAGCACCGCACGGGTAGACGTCGTGCCCTCGTCGATAACCAGTAAATATTCGCTCACATGACCCTCCCCGATACGCCATCTCTCGGCAGCGTTCGGTGGGCTGTCAAGTCGGACTTAAACTGGCTCCACCAATCTAGCGAGCGAACGTTCGATTATCGCCTGCGCCTGCCGCAAATCCTCAACGAACATCGCTCGCTCGCGCTCAGCGCTTTCCGCATCGGGCAGACGCAGCAGATAGCTTGGGTGAATCGTTACCAGCACTGGTACGCCTTCCTCGCTCCGCAGGATCTGCCCGCGGTTGGCACCAATCGCCACCGCCTTGCCAGTCAGGCTCCGCGCTGCGGTCGCGCCGAGTGCTACGATGAGCTCGGGCTTCACCACATCGATTTCGCGAGTCAACCACCAGCGACAGTGGTTGATCTCGCCGACATTGGCTCGGTCGTGGATTCGACGTTTGCTCTGTTGCTTGAACTTGAAATGCTTGACCGCGTTGGTGACATAGGCGGTCGACCGGTCAATGCCAGCCTCGGCAATGGCGCGGTTCAACACTTGGCCTGCCGGCCCAATAAACGCCTTGCCCGCCAAATCTTCTTGATCGCCCGGTTGTTCGCCGACAAAGATCAGCCGCGCATTGCTTGGCCCTTCGCCGAACACGAGTTGAGTTGCAGGCCCATAAAGTGGACATCGGCGGCAAGTCGTTGCTTCCTTGCGCAAACCCTCGATGGTCGTTGCCGCCGACGACGGCGTCACTTCATTTTCGATCATCGCCACTTCGCGGGTTTGCGCCGATTTGATCAACGAAGAAACCAACGCAGTCTCGGGCATATTGTGCCAGTATTTCTTCGGCATTTCCTTCAGCATCGCCTTCACCTTCAACCGCGCCGGGTTGAAGATCGAGCTGTAATAGATTTTCCAATGCTCCTCGATTGCGTCTTCGGATGGTGCGTCTTCCTTGCGTGCCGCCGGACCCTCGTGAAGCAAGTCCAGATCCCAATGAATCGACAATTGCGGCGTCAGGATCGACCAGCGCATTCCGGCAAAGCGCCGGACAAAGAAGCTCGCATTGCGCCGGACGATATAATGTTCGGGTTCGAACCACGCGACGAAGGTTTCGCCAGCCTCGGCGTCGATCTCGCGGAAACGAAGGAACGCGCGCATCTTGTGAATATCGCGCCGCACTTCCTTTGCCATCACCGCCAGCTTGCGGATCAGCGGGTCGGCAGCATCATCCATCCGCCGCCGCCTTGCGCGGATATCGGTGAGCAATTGATACAGCAGCGAAAAGCGTTCGGCTTCATTATGGCAGATCACCGTCTGCGCAGATCGACGAATGCCTTTGGCACACCAAACGGCATTTGCGTAGAGGCAAGTGTGGTGGGTTGAGCAAATAGGTCAACAGGCCGTTCGCCAACCTGCCAGATTACATCATGCGGTTTGGCCTCAATTCTCGCCAGCCGCCGAGCCTGATCGCGCCAGGCTTCGAAATCATCCTCTGCGGACAACATAGCGGTGATCATGCAAACAATTCCAGCTGCTCGACCTTGGGCGCAAGCAAAGCGCGCAAATCCTGCGCATCGGTGAGCGACCCAGGCGACCAGCCCTCGGCGATCAAAAACGGCCGAACCTTTGCGACCGATACCGTCAGCCGCCCAACATCCTCAAGCCTCAACCGCCGCCACTTTCGCGCCCGAATAAGCGAATCGACCGCCTTCACACCAAGCCCCGGAACCCGAAGCAGCAGGTCGCGCGAGGCCAGGTTCACATCAAGCGGAAACATCGCGCGCGACTTCAAGGCCCATGCAAGTTTTGGGTCAATGTCGAGCGGTAACATGCCATCGGCGTCTGCCGCATCGATCACCTCCGCTGGCGCAAATCCGTAAAATCGCATCAGCCAGTCGGATTGATACAGCCGGTGTTCGCGCATCAGTGGCGGGCGCTTTAGCGGAAGAACCGCGCTGGCATCGGGAATCGGGCTGAACGCCGAATAATACACGCGGCGAAGCGAGAAACGGTCGTACAGCCTGTTCGCCTTCAGCACGATATCGCCATCGGTCGCGGCATCCGCCCCCACGATCATCTGAGTCGATTGCCCCGCAGGCGCGAAGTTCGGAGCGCTCTTGTACTTCTTCTTCGCATCCTTGTTGTCGGCGATTTCCTCTTTCAGTCCGCCCATCGCACCCTCGATCCGGGCCTCCGACTTTTCCGGAGCGAGGCGTTGAAGCCCCGCACGCGTCGGCAACTCGACATTGATTGACAGCCGGTCAGCATGGCGTCCGGCAGCCGCGAGCAATTCGGGGTCGGCATCGGGAATCGTTTTCAAATGAATGTACCCGCGAAAGTCATGATCCTCGCGCAAACTCCGCGCTACCTCGACAATCTGCTCCATCGTGTAGTTCGAGCTTTTGATAATCCCCGACGACAGGAACAGCCCCTCGATATAATTGCGTTTGTAAAACGACAGCGTCAGGTCGACGACTTCCTTCGCGGTAAACATCGCCCTCCGCACATTCGAACTTTTGCGGTTGATGCAATAATGGCAGTCGAAAATGCAGCTGTTGGTCAGCAAAATCTTGAGCAGCGAAATGCACCTGCCATCGGGCGCATAAGCGTGGCAAATGCCCATACCCTCGGTAGACCCGATGCCGCCCGCTTTCGAACTCGACCGCTTGACCGTACCCGATGACGCGCATGACGCATCATATTTCGCCGCGTCAGCCAAAATTGCGAGCTTCTCTGTTATTTGCAATTGCGCCATTCGTTCCGTATATGTTCTAGTTGTCGGAACGTCCAGTGCGCATACTGGTTTTCTGCTCAACTCATCCCATATTCCACTCAAGGAGTTACCCATCGCCCGTACCGCTGCCCAGCACTGGATCGAACCGCACCCGCACGGCATCTATGTGCGACCATGTGATATGTGGATCGACCCGTCGCGTCCGACGGAGCGGGCGCTCGTCACGCACGGTCATGCCGACCACGCGCGCGGTGGGCACGGCGACGTATGGGCGACGCCTGAAACGCTAGCGATCATGGCGCTTCGCTACGGAGTCGAGGCTGGGACGCCGATGGCATATGGCGATGGCATCGAAGTCAATGGCGTGAAAATCAGTTTTCATTCGGCAGGGCATGTGCTTGGTTCAGCGCAAATTTTGCTCGAACATGCTGGCGAACGAGTCGTGGTGACGGGCGATTATAAACGCCGTTTTGATCCGACCTGCGCTCCGTTCGAACCCGTTGCGTGTGATGTCCTGATTACCGAAGCGACGTTCGGGCTGCCGGTATTCAAGCATCCGCCGATTGCTGGCGAAATCGCGAAGCTGCTTGAGGCGCGTGAGGCAAATCCGGAGGGTTGCATCGTCGTCGGCGCTTATGCGCTGGGCAAGGCGCAGCGCGTCATTGCCGAACTCCGCGCCGCTGGGCATCACGACCCGATCTACATTCACGGCGCGATGCAAAAGATGTGCGAGCTGTATCAGGCGCATGGGGTCGATCTGGGCGAGCTGGTGCTAGCGACTGGTCTGCCCAAGGCTGCGATGAAAGGCGCGATTGTCGTTGCGCCACCGAGCGCGCTCAACGACCGGTGGGCGAGGCGGCTGCCGGAGCCTGTGACAGCAATGGCGTCTGGCTGGATGCGAGTCCGGCAGCGTGCCCGGCAACGCAACGTCGAACTGCCGCTCATCATCTCCGACCATGCCGACTGGGACGAATTGACGGGCACGCTAAAGGAACTCCGCCCCGCCGAGACTTGGATTACCCATGGCCGCACCGACGCGCTCAGCCGCTGGTGCGAGTTGCACCAGTTGAAGGCGCGGGCACTCGATATGGTCGGCCGTGAAGAGGACGAGGGCGAAGGCTAATGGAAGCATTTGCCGAGCTTATCGATCATCTGATTTACACTCGTTCGCGTGACCGAAAAATCGCGCTGATCGCGAATTACCTGCGTGACACTCCTGACCCCGATCGCGGCTGGGCGCTGGCGGCGCTTGCTGGAACTTTGAGCATCGCAACGGTCAAATCCGCCGCAATCCGGGCGATGGCCGAGGAACGCTTCGACCCGGCGCTGCTGCGCATGAGCCGCGATTTTGTCGGCGATACGGCTGAGACGGTGGCGCTGATGTGGCCCGACGGCCCCGCCGACGCCAAGCCGCCGACCGTCTCCGCTGTGGTCGATCTCCTCAACGACACCAGTCGCGCACGCGCGCCTTCGGTGGTGGCCGGGTTGATGGACAGTCTTGATGCCAATGGCCGTTATGCGCTGCTTAAGCTGGCGACGGGCGGGATGAGAGTCGGCATTTCGGCCCGGTTGGCGAAGACCGCCTTTGCCAAGGGTTTCGACGTCGAAGTCGATGATGTTGAGGAAGTCTGGCATGCGCTTCGACCGCCATATCTCGAACTCTTTGCCTGGGGGGAGGGTAAGACCGAGCGCCCCGACCCATCAGAAACCGCGTTCTTCCGCCCGTTCATGCTCGCGCATCCGCTGGACGAAGGCACCGTCGATCTCACCGATTTCGCCGCCGAATGGAAATGGGACGGCATCCGGATTCAGATCGCCTCGACCGGCAGCGAAACAAAATTGTTCAGCCGTGGCGGCGATGATGTCACCGGCAGCTTCCCCGAAATTGCCGAGGCATTCTCCGGCGTTGGCGTGGTCGATGGCGAGCTGCTTGTGCGCGGCGAGGTGCAGGGTGGTGAGGCGGCTAGCTTTAATGCGCTTCAGCAGCGGCTGGGACGCAAGACGGTGACAGCGGCGATGAAGGCCGAATATCCGGTGTTCGTCCGCCTGTACGACATATTGTTCGACGGCGAGGAGGATTTGCGCGGGCTGGCGTGGACCGAGCGGCGTCAGCGGCTTGAGCGTTTTGCTGCCACTCTCGACCCCGCGCGGTTCGACCTGTCGGTTATCATCGAGGCAACCGACTTCGACCACCTCGCCGAAATCCGGGCCGGTTCGCGCGACGCCGCAATCGAGGGCGTGATGCTCAAACGCCGCGACTCAACCTACATCGCCGGTCGCCGCGTTGGCCTCTGGTACAAATGGAAACGCGACCCGCTCGTCGCCGATTGCGTGATGATGTATGCGCAGCGCGGCAGCGGCAAGCGGTCGTCATTTTACTCGGATTACACCTTCGGCTGCTGGGCCCCCGATGGCAGCCTGCTCCCCGTCGGCAAGGCCTATTCGGGGTTTAGCGATGAAGAACTTAAATGGCTCGACCGCTTTGTGCGGACCAACACGGTCGCGCGGTTCGGCCCCGTCCGCGAAGTTGAGAAGACGTTGGTGCTCGAAGTCGCGTTCGATGCTGTCCACGAAAGCAAACGCCACAAATCGGGCATCGCAATGCGCTTCCCCCGCATCTCCCGCCTGCGCCGCGACAAGCCTGCCGACGAAGCCGACCGGGTCGAAACCCTGAAGGCAATGATCGGCTAGAGAAAGCCTTTCACATCACTCATAAACCGATCAAACTGGTCATGATGCAACCAGTGCCCCGCATTCTCATATTCGATCACCCGCGCCGTCGGAAAATGCGCCAAACGCCCGTCTTTCTCCGGATTCGATGCCCAGCTTTTCTCGCCATATAACATCAGCACCGGGCAAGTAATCGCGCCCCAGATTGCCAGCAGATCGTCCTTCGGCATATCGAATGCTGACCAGATGTTGAGGTAATTGTCGAACTTCCAGCTCCACGTTCCGTCCTCATTCCGGCTGATCCCGTGGACTGTCAGGTGGCGTGCCTGTTCGTCGTTGAGATAGGCATTCTCCGCCTTCATCCGGGCATAAGCGGTCTCGATATCGGGGTAACGCTTTGGCGTCCGCGCCGCCGGGCCGCGCTTGTCCTCGATCCACGATCGGAAGCGGTTGCCGATACCCTTCGCGTCGCGCTCCGCCTGCATCGCGGGCGACAGGCCGAGCCCCTCGATACTCACCAACTTCGCCACTTTTTCAGGATACAGCCCGGTGTAGCGAGTCGCGATATTACCACCCATCGAATGCGCGACGATGCTGACCGGCGGCAGGTTTAACTGATGGATCAACTGAGCCAGATCGTAAACAAAACCCGACATTTCGTAATTGCCCTCGGGCGACCAAGCGCTGTCACCGTGCCCGCGTAAATCGGGCGCGATCACATGCCAGTCATGCCGCAATTCCTGCGCCACCCAGTCCCAACTCCGCGCATGGTCACGCCCGCCGTGGACAAGCAGCAATGGCGGCGCGTCCGAATTTCCCCAATCGACATAATTCAGCCGGAGGCGTTGCGAGATAAAGCTATTGGTAACAGGAGCAGGGATGGTCATGGGCGTTCTAACAACCTATTTTGCCAAGCGCGTCAATCGGGCAATCGCTGTCGGAATATCTTACAAAGGTAGCGAAGGTAACGACCCGTGGGGGTCGAAGAGACCTTCCCCGGCGCAAAATGAATCACATTTCGGCTGTTTGATAACCCCGTTCAGCCAGTGGGGCGGTTGACGATGCGAGTGCCGATTCTGTCAGGGCAAATCCTACATTGCACGGGTGTTCTTGGGGTTGATCGGCAAAGACGGAGCGGGCAGAATAAGATTGGTCACGGTAAAACTCGAACACGGATATTTTTTGTGAAACTCAACAGCTTTTATGTCGAAAAACCGTGGGGCCGGACGGATTTGCCTTCGGTGTTTTCGGACGCCAAGGGCCGGAAAATTGGTGAGGTCTGGTTTGATGCGCCTGACGGGCCGCTGCCGATTTTGGTCAAGTGGCTGTTCACATCGGAAAAACTATCGATTCAGGTTCACCCCAATGATGCTCAGGCGCGTGAGCGGGGGGCGGCTTCGGGTAAGGAGGAATGCTGGGTCATCATCGCTGCCGAGCCCGATGCGCGGATCGGGATGGGCACCGTCCGGCCTTTGACGGCGGAAGAGCTTGAGGCCGCATCGCGGAGCGGCGAGATCGAGCAATTGATGCATTGGCATCCGGTGAAGGCTGGCGATTACTTTTACATTCCGGCTGGAACCGTCCATGCCATCGGCGCCGGGATTACTTTGGTCGAGGTCCAGCAGAACGCGGACATCACCTACCGGCTGTATGATTACGGGCGACCGCGCGAATTGCATCTGGAAGACGGCGTCGCGGTGTCGAAGGCCGAGCCGTATGAAGACGGACGTTCAGGCAAGATTGGCTTGGGCGAACTCCAGCAATTGGTGAACGGCCCGCATTTCAACCTGTGGCATGCGCGCGAGGCCGTCATTTGCGGAGTGGGCGGCGGGGACCGCTGGATCGTTCCGCTGGCGGGGTCGGTAAGCGCAGGCGGTGAGGTCGCACGTGCGGGCGAATGTCTGTTCGTAAAGGCCGCTGACGTGGTCACCGCGTCGCCCGACGCAGCGGCGTTGGTGGCGACGACAATGAAGTGAAAATGGTAGACGCTGAGGGGTTCGAATCCACGACCCGCTGATTAAGAGTTAGCATAAATTGCTTGGTCGTCACTGGAACTATCCAAAACAATCAAGCTATTTGCTGACTTTTGTAATCTGCCGTTGTCGCTTGTTGTTGCTAATCTGATTGCTGTGGCTTACTATCTGATTGCTAGAGAAAGTCAGGAGTGCTGCATTGCCGAATGCAAAAATTACCAAACGTGAAGTGGACGCGGCCAAGCCTGGAATGGCAGATATATTTTTGTGGGATACCATCACCAAAGGCTTTGGGGTGAAGGTTACCCCAGCGGGGAGCAAAATTTATATCTACCAGTATCGCATTGCTGAACAAGGTAAGGCAGACCGGACGCCAGCCAAGCGGTACACCATCGGGAAGCATGGCCAGTTAACACCAGACCAGGCTCGCGACCGCGCCAAAGAATTAGCTGGATTGGTGACTAGAGGCGTTGACCCCCGCGAATTGGAAATAGATGCTGCCGCCGCTAAAGTTGAAGCCAAGCGACAAGCATCAGAAAGGGCGCGCGCTGAAGGCGAGCTTGCTTTTGAGAAGATGG
>JANPAM010000032.1:0-2850 GCA_031429915.1 Sphingomonadales bacterium
TGTTAGCTTATACTATAGCGAAAGATGAACCGCACCCGATCAACGCGCCATTTAATCTCGACAGGTTCCGCAACGGTCGCTTGATCGACGAAGCGGCGGCAGCGGCGGTGGCGCACTGATGATCCTTATCCACTGTCCTTATTGCGACGAAAAGCGTCCTGAGATCGAGTTTGCCAATGCCGGGCAAGCGCATGTCGCGCGGCCGGTCGACCCATCAAGCCAAAGCGATGAAGATTGGGAATCCTATCTCTTCATCCGCGCCAATCCGCGCGGGCGGCATCATGAGCGTTGGCGGCATATTTATGGCTGTGGCCGTTTCTTCAACGCCATACGCGATACGGTGACTGACAAGTTTGAAACAACTTACAAAGCCGGAGAGCCGCCCCAATGAGCGGTTACCGTCTGGAGACCGGAGGACGCGTTGATCGCAGCCAGCGCGTGGAATTCACCTTCGATGGCAAAACCTATCAAGGCTACGCAGGCGACACTTTGGCGTCGGCGTTGCTGGCGAACGGGGTCACGCTATTTGGACGATCCTTCAAATATCACCGCCCGCGCGGAATTATGGCGGCTGGCAGCGAAGAGCCCAACGCGCTGGTTTCTGTTGATCGCGGACCGGGTCGCTTTACGCCCAATCTGCGAGCGACAGGGGTGGAAGTTTACGACGGGCTGAATGCCGTCAGCCAGAACCGCTGGCCATCTCTGAAAACCGATTTCGGCGCAATCAACGATCGGTTGGGGATGTTTTTGCCAGCCGGTTTTTACAACAAAACCTTCATGTGGCCCCGCTCGGGTTGGGACAGGCTGTATGAGCCAGCGATCCGCAAAATGGCGGGACTAGGCGACGCGCCGACAAAGGAAGATCCCGATACCTACGCGGCAACCTATGCGCATTGTGACCTGCTGATTGTCGGCGCTGGGCCAGCCGGGATAGATGCGGCGTTAGAGGCCGTTGGTGGGAACAAGCGCATCATATTGATCGACGAGCAAGATGAACCGGGCGGCGGAGCGCTCGCTGATCCAGCGCTTTGGCCGTGGCTCCAGCGCAGCATTAAAGCGTTGGCGGACGCGCCAAATGTCACAGTCCTGTCTCGCACGACGGCGTTTGGATATTATCACGATAACTTCATCGGCGTAGTCGAGCGGTTGACCGATCACCTTCCGGAAATCGCCGATGGCCCGCGCGAGAAATTGTGGCGGATCAGGGCGGGCGAAGTCATTCTCGCTCAAGGCGCTATCGAGCGGCCATTGGTATTCGACGGCAACGATACGCCCGGTGTGATGCTGTCCTCAGCCGCAAAGGTCTTCGCCAATCGTTACGGCGTCGCAGTCGGTAAATCGGTCGCGTTGATGGCTGCGCATGATAGCGGCTGGCATGACACATTTGCGTTAGCGCAGGCGGGGGTCGGCATCGCGGCCATCATCGATGTGCGAGCTACGGTCGATGCTGCGCTGCTGCACGAAGCCGAACGGCTCGGCATTAAAGTTTATCTCAATCACTGCGTGATTGGTGTTTCGGGACGGCACGGCGTCAGAGCGATAGAGATTGCCCAAAGCGGAGCCACCAGCGCCACGACTATCGCCTGCGATGCGCTCCTCATGGCCGGTGGTTGGACGCCCAGCGTGCATCTTTGGTCGCATAGCAAAGGGACGCTCAAATGGCGCGATGACCTCGGCGCTTATGTGCCCGATCAACCGAACGAGAATGTCCGCTGCGTCGGCGCGTGTTCAGGCAAATGGGACTTTGGCAAAGGCGCGGTCATTGACGCATTGCCAACACCCAAGGACCAGAGCCGCATCAAGGCCTTTGTCGATTTCCAGAATGATGTGACCGCAAAAGACATCAAACTCGCCGTGCGCGAGGGCTTTCGGTCAATCGAGCACATCAAACGTTACACCACTAATGGCATGGCGACAGATCAGGGCAAGACGTCGAACCTCAACGGCCTGCAGATCGCTGCATCCGCATTATCCAAGCCGGTGACGGATGTTGGCCTGACGACGTTCCGTCCGCCCTACACGCCGCAGACCTTTGGCGCGCTGGCAGGACACGCCAAGGGCGCTCTGTTTCAGCCCATCCGCACCACCAATATTGATATTTGGGCGGAAGAACATGGAGCAGTTTTCGAACTGGTCGCTCAGTGGCGGCGCGCGCGGTATTTCCCGACGGCAGGTGAGGATATGCATGCGGCGGTCAACCGCGAATGTGTAGCCGTCCGGTCCTCGGTAGGCATTTTCGATGCCTCGACCCTGGGCAAGATCGAGGTCGTCGGCCCCGATGCGGCTGAGTTTCTCAACCGGATGTATACGAACCCGTGGAAGGCGCTTGAGCCGGGGCGGTGTCGATATGGACTGTTGCTCAAAGAAGACGGCTTCATCACCGATGACGGCGTGTCGGCGCGGCTGGCACCCGACCGGTTTCACCTGACCACAACAACCGGCGGCGCGGCGCGGGTGCTTAACATGATGGAGGATTATCTCCAGACCGAATGGCCTGATCTTGATGTCTGGCTGACCAGCAGTACCGAACAATATGCGGTGATCGCGTTGCAAGGGCCGAATGCGCGCAAAGTGCTTGAGCCACTGGTTGAGGGCATCGAGCTGTCCGCCGAAGCATTCCCGCATATGGCAATCCGCGAAGGGACAATATGCGGCGTTCCGACCCGGCTGTTCCGGGTTAGCTTTACCGGAGAGTTGGGCTTCGAAATCAATGTGCCCACCGCTTATGGCCGCGCATTGTGGGAGCGGCTGATGGCTGAGGGCGCAAAGTATGACATTACGCCATACGGCACCGAGGCTATGCACGTGCTGCGCGCGGAAAAAGGCTTCATCATTGTCGGGCAAGATACC